>JALWTZ010000121.1:0-1104 GCA_026993285.1 Lysobacterales bacterium
GGGGCTACAAGTTCTCCACCTACGCCACCTGGTGGATTCGTCAGGCCATCACCCGTTCCATCGCCGACCAGGCCCGCACCATCCGCATCCCGGTGCACATGATCGAAACCATCAACAAGCTCAACCGCATCAGCCGGCAGCTGCTGCAGGAAAAGGGCCGCGAAGCCACGCCGGAAGAACTGGCCGAGAAGATGGACATGCCGGAAGACAAGATCCGCAAGGTGTTGAAAATCGGCAAGGAACCCATCTCCATGGAAACACCCATCGGCGACGACGAAGATTCGCATCTGGGTGATTTCATCGAAGATGCCAATATCGCCTCACCCATGGAGTCGGCCACCAGCTCCGGCCTGGCCTCCAGCGTACGCCAGGTGCTGGCCGAACTGACCCCACGGGAAGCCAAGGTGCTGAAAATGCGCTTCGGCATCGACATGAACACCGACCACACCCTGGAAGAAGTGGGCAAACAGTTCGACGTCACCCGCGAGCGCATCCGGCAAATCGAGGCCAAGGCCCTGCGCAAGCTGCGCCACCCCTCGCGCACCGAAGCCCTGCGCAGCTTCCTTGACCTGGACTGATTCACCTTTGCTACAATGCCCTGCGCCCGTGCCTGCTGCGGGCGCAGGGCAATAATTTCACGCGGTATTGGGCCTATAGCTCAGTTGGGCGATGGCCGACCGACATGCCAGCGGCATGTCGCAGCGGACAGAGCGGCCGGCAGGGAGGCCGGACCGGCAAAAACCACCAGGGATGGGTGATTGACGTTCACACGGTATTGGGCCTATAGCTCAGTTGGTTAGAGCAGGGGACTCATAATCCCTTGGTCCCAGGTTCGAGTCCTGGTGGGCCCACCACTTCCGCGTTTCATCAGATCAAGAACTGCCAGCAGCCCTCCATGGCGATGATCCTCAGCCCGGCTTCCATGCCGGTCGTTCCGGGCGCTGCGTTTGTCCACCGGACAAACGGTCGCCCTGCACCCTGGTGGGCCCACCACTTCCGCGTTTCATCAGATCAAGAACTGCCAGCAGCCCTCCATGGCGATGATCCTCAGCCCGGCTTCCATGCCGGTCGTTCCGGGCGCTGCGTTTGTCCACCGGACAAACG
>JALWTZ010000121.1:1204-1905 GCA_026993285.1 Lysobacterales bacterium
GTCGCCCTGCACCCTGGTGGGCCCACCATTTAAATCAAAGACTTACATGTGTTTTCTGCGTGTAGTCATTTTCATGTTTTCTGCTGGGGCTACCATGGGGCTACCCCAGCGGTGCATTTTTGTCACCCTGTATCACTGATTTCGTGCTGTAACGGCCGGCCGTTCGATGGCTTGCCAGAGCAAGCACATGGTTCTTCCAGACCATGGGCACAAAAAACCCGGCTCGCTGGCCGGGTGGTTGCTGTCGTCGATGCGGTATTCGATCATTTGCTCAGGCCGGCGGTAGCCTCCACTTGCATGCGTTCGTAGATGCTCTTCAACCTTTTCATGCGTTCTTCGCTGACCGGCTTGCCGCGCTGTTCGGCCCAGCGGGCGCGCACTCTCTTGCCTTCTTCGGTGACGTATTCCGCACGCTCACGGGTGTAGCCATACCGCATCATCAGCTCAATATCACTTTCATCCTGTGCTGTGAACTGGCGATTCTTTTTCACCGCTTGCATTTCTTGAACCTCACGCAAAGAAAAATAACCGTCCCTGAACCCAAGGGAAAATATCTGCACACCCCTCGGCAACGCCGCCTCCGGCTCGCCCTTGGCCGAAAACAGGGCAATATCCCTAGCATTCTCCAGCCATAGCTGGTACTGGGTGCCGCCGTACTGGGCGCCCTCTTCCCACATGGCCGAGGTAAACCCGTTGTATTG
>JALWTZ010000122.1 GCA_026993285.1 Lysobacterales bacterium
GCCTGGCGCACCTCTGCCAGCTTGCCGGCCACCACGGCGGCATCGGCTTCCAGTTCCGGCAGTTCGGCCACGGCCAGTACCTTCAGCGGGTCGACAAAGCTGATGACACAGCTTTCGTCATCCTCTTCCCGAACCACCACATTGCAGGGCAGCAACAGGCCGATTTCCGGGTCCAGGTTCACCGCCTTGTTGGCCACTTCCGGCCAGCAGGCGCCCAGAATGCGGTAGGGGCGGCGCTCCACCCCCAGCCGGTAGTGCAGGGCGGCCGCCAGGTTCATGTCACCCAGTATGCCGAAACCGTGCGCCAACAGGGTTTTCTTGGTGGTTTCCACCACTTCATCGAATGGGCCGCGAACGCGGATGGACGAACCGTACATGGGCTTTGCTCCTCGAATACTGAATGCTGGTCTCCATCATGGGGGCAGGGCCGGAAGAAGGCAATGGGCCAGGCCGCAAGAATACCCAATACTGGATATAACCTTTCCGTAAAGGTAAACTCTGGGGGTGTACTTCGGCAGGGTGTTTCATGAATACAGCGTTGCAGGAGAGCTACAGCATTTCCCAGTTGGCGAAGGCCTTTGGCATCACCACGCGCAGCATTCGCCATTACGAGGAAAAGGGCCTGTTGCGCCCGGCACGGCAGGGCAAGCAGCGCATCTACACCCGTGGTGACCGGGTGCGGCTGCAGCTGATTCTGCGGGGCAAGCGGGTGGGCTTTTCCCTGGACGAAATCGCCGAGATTCTGGATTTGTACCACGGCCCGCGCGGCGAGGAGGCCCAGCGCCGCTTCCTGCTGGAGAAGCTGGCCGGGAAGCGGGCGCAGTTGCTGGAACAGCGCCAATGTATCGACAACATGTTGCGGGAGCTGGACGACATCGAACAGGGCCTGCAAGCCGAAACAGGAAAACCATGATGCAGGAAATGAACTTTGGACTGTCTGAAACCGCCCGCATGCTGCGGGATTCGGTGCGTGATTTCGCCAACGAGGTCATCGCGCCGCTGGCCGAGCAGGTGGACCGGAAAAACGCCTTCCCCAATGAACTCTGGCCGCAACTGGGTGAGATGGGGCTTCTGGGCATCACCGTATCGGAAAGCTACGGCGGGGCCGGCATGGGCTATCTGGAACACGTGCTGGCCATGGAAGAAATCAGCCGGGCCTCGGCTTCCATCGCCCTGAGCTATGGTGCCCACTCCAACCTGTGCGTCAACCAGATCTACCGCAACGGTAACGAGGCGCAGAAGGCCCGCTATTTGCCCAATCTGATCAGTGGCCGGTGGGTGGGCGCGCTGGCCATGAGTGAACCGGGCGCGGGCTCGGATGTGGTCAGCATGCAGTTGCGCGCCGAGGCGGTGGAAGGCGGCTACCGGCTGAGCGGCAACAAGATGTGGATCACCAACGGCCCGGACGCCGATGTGCTGGTGGTTTATGCGAAAACCGACCCGGAGGCCGGCTCCCGGGGCATCACCGCCTTTATCGTGGAAAAGGGTTTCGAGGGCTTTACCACCGCGCAGAAGCTGGACAAGCTGGGCATGCGCGGCTCCAACACCTGCGAGCTGGTATTCGACCACTGCTTCGTGCCCGCCGAGAATGTGCTGGGTGAAGTGGGCGGCGGCGTGCACGTGCTGATGAGCGGGCTGGATTATGAACGGCTGGTGCTCACGGGCGGACCACTGGGCATCATGCAGGCCTGCATGGACCTGGCCCTGCCCTACAGCCGCGAGCGCAAGCAGTTCGGCCAGCCCATCGGGGAGTTCGAGCTGATCCAGGGCAAGCTGGCGGACATGTACACCGGCATGAACGCCGCCCGCGCCTATACCTATGCCGTGGCCCGGGCGGCCGACCAGGGCCTGACCAGCCGCAAGGACTGCGCCGGCGTGATTCTGCTGGCGGCGGAAACCGC
>JALWTZ010000123.1 GCA_026993285.1 Lysobacterales bacterium
CCATGCCCCGGAATCAGATGACTGCTGTCTTTCAGACCGGCCTGGCGCTTGAGCAGGCTGATGAACAGGTCACCCACCACGGAAATCAGGCTGACGGCAGCCACCAGCAGCAGCCAAAGCCAGGGGCTGGTGTGTGCGCCCAGGCCAAAAAACTGCCGGGCGGCCCAGCCCACCAGCAAGGCCAGCGCCAGGCCACCGGCCAGCCCTTCCCAGGTCTTTCCGGGGCTGATGGCCGGTGCCAGTTTGTGCCGTCCCAGATTCTTGCCGGTGAAATAGGCGCCCACATCGGCGGCCCAGACCAGCAACAGCAGCAGGAAGATCCAGGCACTGGCCTGCGGGCCGTTGTCCTCTCCCCCCAACATGCGCAGCCAGTGTATGGCCACCAGGCTGCCCAGCAGGATCCAGCAACCCAGCAGCAATTTCAGCAAGCGTCTTCTGCGGCCCAGGCCGCTGCCCTTTTTCGGGCGAAAAAACCAGAAGGGCAGCAGCAGCCACAGCAGTGCCGTGGCTTCCATGGCCCAGTCCAGATGCCGGCCTTGCCACAGGGCCGCTCCGACCACGGCCATCAGGGCCAGCATCAGCCCGGTGCAAGTCAGCCGTGCCCGGGGTTTGTGATAACCGGCCAGCCGGGCCCATTCCCAGCTGCCCAGGACAAAGATGGCCGCTACCATGAGGATGAAGCCACCGGGTTTCAGCCAGAGGATGGCTGCCAGCGCCAGTGGCGCCAGTATGAGGGCTGAGAGTACACGCTGTTTCAACATTTCCCTGTCTCCTTGTGTGGGCTTGTCAATTGTTCTCCGGTCTTGCCAAAACGCCTTTGACGGTTGGCATACCATTGCAGTGCCTGGTCCAGTTCCCTTTCGTCAAAATCCGGCCAGAGGCAGGGGGTGAACCACAGTTCACTGTAGGCACCCTGCCAGAGCAGAAAGTTGCTCAGCCGCTGTTCACCGCTGGTGCGGATGATGAGGTCCGGGTCCGGTATGCCGGCCATGGCCAGATGGGCGGACAGATTCTCCTCGTTCACGGGCAAGCCGGCTTGCACGAGTTTTTCGACGGCCTGAAGAATATCCCAGCGCCCGCCGTAGTTGAGTGCCACATGCAGCTGCAGGCGGTGGTTGCCCCGCGTTTGTTCACAGGCTTGTTGCATCCGTTCCTGCAGGGCCGGGGAAAAGCGCCCGAGGTCGCCGACAAAATGCAGGCGGACACCGGCCTTTTTCAGTTCCGGCGTTTGTTGTTCCAGTGCCTGCATGAAAAGGTTCATCAGGCCCTGTACTTCATCATCCGGCCGTTGCCAGTTCTCCGAGGAGAAAGCGAACAGGGTGAGATGGGCAATGCCACGGGCCAGGCTGTGTTCCACCAGTCGGCGGGTAGCCTTTACCCCGGCCTGGTGGCCGAACACGCGCGGGCGGTGGCGTTGCCTCGCCCAGCGGCCATTGCCATCCATGATGACCGCCACATGGCGGGGCAGGGCAGTCATGGATCAGATTTCCATGATTTCCTTTTCTTTTTCGGCCACCACTTCATCCACTTCCTTGACGAAACGGTCGGTCAGTTTCTGGATGGCTTCCTCACCCTTGCGTTTCTCATCCTCGGTGATCTCCTTTTCCTTCAGCAGTTCGGCAATCTGGTGGTTGGCGTCCCTGCGGATGTTGCGGATGGCCACCTTGCCCTGTTCGCCTTCCTGCGAGACTACCTTGCTCAGCTCCTTGCGCCGCTCTTCAGTCAACGGTGGCAGGGGAATGCGAATCAGGGTGCCGGCAGAGGAAGGGTTCAGGCCCAGGTCGGAGTCAATAATGGCCTTTTCGATCACGCTGACCATGTTTTTCTCCCAGGGGGTTACGGTCAGGGTGCGCGCATCGGCCACACCGATGTTGGCCACCTGGCTCAAGGGTGTTTC
>JALWTZ010000124.1 GCA_026993285.1 Lysobacterales bacterium
TGTATAAGAGGCATACTACAACCTGTTTGCCCTGCGCAGCGAGGATGTGCTCATCGACCTGCTGACCGATTCCGGCACTTCCGCCATGAGCACCCGCCAGTGGGCGGCCTTGCAGCAGGGGGATGAAAGCTATGCCGGATCCCCTTCCTGGTATCGTTTTGTGGCCGCATTGCAGGATCTGGCACCGTACCGGCATATCATTCCCACCCATCAGGGGCGGGCGGCGGAGAAGATCCTCTTTTCCATCGCCGGCGGCCCGGGTGCCATCATTCCCAACAACACACATTTCGATACCACCCGCGCCAATGTGGAGGCCAGTGGCGCGCAGGCGCTGGATCTGGTGGCCGCCTGCGGGCTGGACCCCCAGCATGAAGCACCCTTCAAGGGCAATATGGACCTGGACCGGCTGGAAGAGCTCTTGCGCCGGGAGGGCCATCGCGTGCCACTGGTGATGCTGACCATCACCAATAATTCTGGCGGTGGTCAGCCGGTTTCCATGGAGAATATCCGCCAGACCCGCGCGCTGTGCCAGCGCTATGGCAAGCCGTTGTTCCTCGATGCCTGCCGTTTTGCCGAAAATGCCTGGTTCATTCGCGAACGTGAACCCGGTTATGGCGACCGGCACCCGCGCGAGATTGCCCGCGAGATGTTCAGCCTGGCCGATGGCATGACCATGAGCGCCAAGAAGGATGCCCTGGTCAATATCGGTGGCTGGCTGGCGCTGAATGACGATGACTGGGCACAGCAGGCGCGCAATCTGCTGATTCTCACCGAAGGCTTTCCCACCTACGGCGGGCTGGCCGGGCGGGATCTGGAGGCCATGGCCGTGGGCCTGGAGGAAGTGCTGGAGGAAGATTATCTGCGTTATCGCATCACTTCCACCGCTTACCTGGGCCAGGCGCTGGATGCCCTGGGCATACCCATCGTCAAGCCGGTGGGCGGGCACGCGGTGTATATCGATGCCCGGGCCCTGCTGCCGCATATTCCGCCCCTGCAATATCCGGGACAGGCGCTGGCCTGTGAGATGTACCGGGCCGGTGGTATTCGCGCCTGCGAGATTGGCACGGTGATGTTTGGTCTGCAGGCCGATGGCAGCGAGCAGCCGGCGGCCATGGACCTGGTGCGCATGGCCATTCCGCGCCGGGTCTACACCCAGAGCCACGTGGATTATTGCATTGAAGTACTGGAGGCCGTCTACCGGCGCAGGGAACACTTGCGGGGGATGAAGATCGTGGAAGCCCCGCCGCAGTTGCGGCACTTTACCGCTCGCTTTGCACCACTGGAATGAACCGGCGGCAGGCCGCCGGTTCCCGATGGCTTGCGTTCAGCCTTCCTGCTTTTTCATCGGGCAGGTGTTGATGCCCAGCAGGGTGTAGGCCGGGCACCAGCCTATAAGACCGGTGAGCAGAGGAACGGCGCCTACAGCACCCCACCAGTTCTGGTTCATGTAGCCCCAGCCGATGATGCCCAGGCCCACCAGTATGCGAATGACACGGTCGATACCACCTTCGTTTTTCATCTTGCACCTCTTGCCTGTGTTGGAATGGGGCCAGTCTAGGGTGATGGCGGAGGCTTGTCGGTAACTTTTGTCACGCCCGTCCGCTTGCGGCGTAGCGGTGCAGGGCGGGGATGTCGGTCAGGGCGATCGTTCCGCGGCGGGTATGCAGCCAGCCCTGCTCGGTGAAATTGTGCATCAGGCGGCTGACCACTTCCCGGGCCGTGCCCAGCTCATCGGCCAGCGCCTGGTGGGTGGCTTCCACCTGTTCACCCCGTGCCTTTTCCAGCAACAGGCCGGCCAGCCGCTGGTCCATCTTGCGGAAGGCCACTTCCTCCACCAGCAGCACCACATCCATCAGCCGTTGACTGTAGAGATGCAGCACATATTCACGCCAGGCGG
>JALWTZ010000125.1 GCA_026993285.1 Lysobacterales bacterium
TGGTGATGTGGTGGGCGAACATACCGTGTTGTTTCTCGCCGACGGCGAACGGGTGGAAATCAGCCACCGCATCCAGCAGCGTTCCAGTTTTGCCGCCGGCGCGCTGGAATGCGCCCTCTGGCTCAAGGACCGCCCCGCCGGCTGGTACCGCTTCGACGACATGCTGGCCGACAAGCTGGCCGAAGCCCGGGCATGACACAGGCGCCCAAAGGCCAGCCCACCCTGGCCGAGCAGGCCGACCGCCACGCCCTCTACCAGCAAGCCGTGCAGGATGTGGTGGCCGAAATCGACTTCGTGCAGCAATGGTTCGAAACCCTCAGCGGCCGCCCGGCACGGTTGTTGCGGGAAGACTTCTGCGGCACCGGCAACACCAGTTGCGAATGGGTCAGGCGCAGGTCGGAACACCAGGCACTGGGCCTGGACCTGGACGAAGAAGTGCTGGCCTGGGGCAGGCAACAGATCCGGCAAAACCTCAACCCGGAACAGCAACAGCGTATCGAACTGCTGCACTGCGATGTGCGCACCCCGCCGAAAGAACCGGTGGACATGGTGCTGGCGATGAACTTCAGCTACTACCTCTTTCCCACCCGCGAGGCCATGCGTGCCTACTTCAGCCGCGTGCGCCAAAGCCTGGTGGATGACGGCGTGTTCTTCCTCGACGCCTACGGCGGCTACGACGCCCCGCGCGAAATCGAGGAAAGCCGCGACTGTGGTGACTTCACCTACATCTGGGAACAGGCCGACTACGACCCGGTCTCCGGCATGATGGACTGCAACATCCACTTCACCTTCCCCGACGGCAGCCGCCTGGACAAGGCCTTCACCTACCGCTGGCGGCTGTGGACCCTGCCCGAACTGCGCGAACTGCTGGCCGAAGCCGGTTTCCGCGACATCACCGTGTACTGGGAAGGCACCGACGAGGCCACCGGCGAAGGCAACGGCCTGTACGAACCCTGCCAACGCGGCGACGCCGACGCCGGCTGGATCTGCTACCTCAGCGCCCGGCCGGGCTGAGTGGAAAGGTGCCCGGCACACGTCGGGACATGTACACCCGGCTCCATCTGTGCCACACTTTAGAAATCGTGGCATACAGGGGATGGTCATGGCATCTTCAGAGCATGAAGTACAGGTCGGCGCGCAGGGGCGGGTGGTGATACCGGCGGCATTGCGCAAGGCCATGAAACTGACCGCCGGTGAACGGCTGGTAGCACGCAAGGTGGGCGACAGCCTGGTTCTGGAACGGCGCGAAACCGTGGAACGTCGCCTGCGGGAGCGATTCAGCCATATTCCTGACCATATCAGCCTGGTTGATGAGCTGATCCACGAACGCCGGGCAGCAGGGCGACGCGAAACCGATTCAGCATGAGCGTGGTGCTGGACGCTTCCGCGCTGCTGGCCTATTTGCACACGGAAACTGGCGGTGAACGGGTAGGCCCAATGCTGGAAGGTGCGCGTGTCTCAGCTGTCAACTGGTCTGAAGTCGTGCAGAAGGCATTGCAACGGGATGTGTGCATAGAAGGTATGCAGCAGGCATTGCGTGAACTGGGCGTTATTTTTGAACCATTCACTGCTCGACAGGCAGAAATCGCAGCCCAGCTGTTTCAGCCAACCCGGATACTGGGACTTTCATTGGCAGATCGGGCCTGCCTGGCGCTCGCTCTGGATTTTGGCCTGCCGGTGGTCACGGCGGATCGTGTATGGCGTCAGTTGAAACTGGATATTGAAATCGAGACGATCCGTTGATGCGTGGCTGAAAGCACCGGTTTTGCTCGCCCCGTAGGGAACGGGGCAAACGCGCGCAGCGCGGCCCGCAGGGTGTAGGGCAGGAAGCCCGGAATCAAACCGGCGAGGGTTCACGCCCTCCGTGGGTTCGACAAAATCGCCGGGAGCGA
>JALWTZ010000126.1 GCA_026993285.1 Lysobacterales bacterium
CTGCTGGTTCTGCTGGTTCTGCTGGTTCTGCTGGTTCTGCTGGTTCTGCTGGTTCTGCTGGTTCTGCTGGTTCTGCTGGTTCTGTTGGTTCTGTTGGTTCTGTTGGTTTTGCTGGTTTTGCTGGTTTTGCTGGTTCTGTTGCTGCTGTTGCTGCTGTTGCTGCTGTTGCTGCTGTTGCTTCAGAAAATCCTCCAGTACCTTGCGGTTGTGGCTGGCATCGGCCAGCTGTGGGTTCAGCTGTTCGGCTTGTTTGTAAGCCTCGATGGCGGGCTCGATCTGGCCGGCATGGGCCAGGGCATTGCCCCGGTCGTACCAGGCCTCGGCCTGTTGCGCCGGTGTCCGGGCCCGTTCGGCCCATTGTTGCCATTGTTCGGCGGCGGCTTCGGGCCGGCCGGCACGGAACAGGGCTTCGCCCTTCAGTGCCGGGTCCCGTGCCAGGGCGGCGGCTTGTTCGGTCTGGTTCTGCTGGAGTTGCCGCCAGGCCTGTTGATCCGGGCGCAGCCAGAGGTCCTGCCAGTCCAGCGCTTGCACCGGTGCCGGTTGCAACAGCGGCAGCCAGGCGAGGCTGAACAGCCAGCCACGGCGGAACAGGGGCAGGAACAGGGCCATGATCAGGGGCAGCAGCCACCAGCCCCGATCCTCCCAGATCCGGCTTTTTCGGCCCTCGCGGGCCTGCAGTTGTTCCTGATCCGGCAGGGCGTCCGGCTCCAGTTGGCGGATGTCGCTGTCATCGGCGCGCAGCCGAACCATGCGGCCACCACCGGCTTCCGCCAGCGCCTGCAGGCTGGCGCTGTCCAGCTTGCTGATGACGATCTGCCCCTGGCGGTCCTTGAGAAAACCACCACGCGGGCCGGGCACGGGGGCGCCGGTTTCACTGCCGATGGCCAGCACCGAAACCCGGTGCCCGGCACGCTGGAGCCGACGGGCGGCGTGCAGCGCGCGCTCATCCGCCGGGCTGTCGCTGAGGACGATGACTTCACCCTCGGCGGCACCGGCCTGTTGCAGTACGTCCAGGGCTTTTTCCAGCCCGAGATCGATACGGCTGCCCTGCACCGGCATCAGATCGGTGGTCAGCGACGGCAGCAGGGACTGGATGGTGCGCCAGTCATCGCTCAGTGGCGTGACCACGAAGGCATCCCCGGCGAAGACCACCAGGGCGTGCTGGCCTTCCTTGCGGCTTTTGAGCAGGTCGGTGATCTTGAACCGGGCCCGTTGCAGGCGGCTGGGGGCGATGTCGGTCGCGTTCATGCTGGCGGAGAGATCCAGTACCAGCACCCGGGCCTGCAGGTTCTGCATCACCGGCACTTCCTGCCAGCTCCAGCTGGGCCCGGCCAGTGCCAGTACGGCAAGCAGCCAAAGCAGGACCCAGCCACTGCCTTGCCGGCCGCCGCCCTGGGCCTGGCCTTGCAGCAGGAAGGGCAGCAGGCGGGCATCCACCACCCGCTGCCAGCTGCCGCCACGCAGGCCGGGCAGGCGTGGCAGCCAGCGCAGGGCCGGCAGCAGCAACAGCAGCCAGAAAGCCCAGGGGCGCAGAAAGTGGAAATGGCTGAAATCCATCATGCCAGGCTCCTGTTTTGCCATTGACGCAGGCCCAGCAGCACGGCCAGCACCAGCATGAAGCCGGCCAGCGGCCACCAGAAGCGTTCTTCCACCGGGCGGTAGGTCTGTTGCTCCTGTTCCCGGGGTTCCAGTTGGTCCAGCAGTTGGTAGATCTGCTCCATCTCCGCTACATCACGGGCGCGGAAATAGCGCCCACCGGTGGATTCGGCCAGGGTGCGCAGGGTTTTTTCGTCTAGGTCGGCGGAGGGGTTGATCACCCGGTTGCCAAACAGGCCGGGCACCACCATGCGGTCGGCGCCGATGCCGATGGTGTAGATCTTGACCCCTTCCTGGGCGGCCAGTTCACCGGCCTTGAGCGGGTCGATGGCCCCGGCGGTGTTGGCCCCGTCGGTCATCAGAATGAGCACCCGGCTGTCCCGTTCCAGGTTTTGCAGCCGCTTGACCGCCAGGCCGATGGCATCGCCGATGGCGGTTTCCTTGCCGGCCAGGCCGATGGCTGCTTCGCGCAGCAGGGTGATGACGGTCTTGTGGTCGAAGGTCAGCGGGGCCTGCAAATAGGCATTACGGCCAAAGAGAATGAGGCCGACTCGGTCACCAACACGACGTTCAATGAAATCACTGGCCACGGCCTTGACCGCTTCCAGGCGCTGGTATTTGCGGCCCTTGTAGACCATGTCTTCGGTTTCCATGCTGCCGGAGATGTCCACCGCCAGCATCAGGTCACGGCCTTTCTGCGGCAGCAGCACCGGCTCGCCCACCCATTGGGGCCGGGCGGCGGCGGTCAGCAGCAGCAGCCAGGCGAGGATGGCCAGCAGCAGGGCCATGCGCTGGCCCCGGCGGTGCTGCCCGGCGACGGTGGCCAGTTCCGGGTAGAAGGGCAGGCGCAGGGCCGCGCCGCTACCGCTGGCTGCCGGTGGCAGCAGGCGGCGCGCCAGCCAGGGCAGGGGCAGCAGGGCAAACATCCAGGGCCAGAGCAGGTTCAGCATCGGTCTGCCTCCCGCGCACGTTTTTGCGCCGCCTTCAGCCAGTGTTCACTCAGTTGCAGCAAGGCTTCGGCATCCACCCGGGGCCGGGCCTGATACAGCCCGTCCGCCAGAATCCGGCCGGGGCCACGGGCAAAGCCGCGTTGGCTTTCCGGTAGGGTATCGTCCAGCCATTGCAGCCATTGTTCACCCGGCAGGCTGGCGATTTCCGCAGCGAAACAATGGCGGGCGACCCGGCGCAGCAGTTCGGAAACCTGTTGCAGCAGCAGGCGTTGATCCTGCCCGGCCTGCCATTGGGCGCGGATGCCGGCCAGTTCCGCCCTGGCGGCTTTCCAGGGGGCGCGCCGGGCTTGCCAGCGGCGCCAGTGGCGCCAGCCGAGATAGAGAGCGATGGCCAGCGCGGCTGCCAGCAGCCACCAGCCGGGTGCCGGTGGCCACCAGCCGGGCGCGGGCGCGGGGTGGATGTCCTTCAGTTGCTGCAGCACTTCGGGTGGCAGTGCCGGTGTCGGCTGGTTCATGACAGCAGCACCCCCCGCGCGCGCAGCAGAATGTCACGCACGGGTTCCTGTGGCTGGGCTTCCACCAGTGGCACCTGGCAGGCCAGCATCAGTTCCCGAGCTTCCCGCGCGTGCCGGTCCACCACTTGTTGCCACTGGCGGCGCACGCGGGCCTGTTGCAAGTCCAGCAGGCCGGTGTGCTGGCCGTCGGTGACCGGGTATTGCCCCGGTGGTGGCAGTTCCTGTTCCAGCCGGTCATGCAGGCGGATGGCCAGTACATCGTTGTGCAGGCGGATGCGGCTCAGGTGGCGGCGGGTATCTTCACCCAGATGAAAGAAATCGCTGATGAGGATGACCAGCGAACCGGGGCGGATGACCCGCCGCAGGCGCAGCAGGGCCGCGTCCAGATTTTCCTGCCGGTTTTCGTTTTGTTCGGGCTGGTACCACTGGCGCAGGGCACGCAGCAGTTTCATCACGCCGCGTTGCCCGCCCTGGGGGCTGAGTTCGGCATCATTGCGGCCAAAGGCGAAGGCGCCCACCCGGTCGCCCCGGCGAATGGTGATCCAGCCCAGCAGGGCGGCCAGGCGGGCTGCCTGCACGGATTTCAGCCGCTCCTGCGAGCCGAAGAACATGCCGGGGTTGACATCCAGGATGAGCAGCACCGGCCGCTGCCGTTCCTCGTGGAACAGCTTGGTGTGCGGCTTGCCGGTGCGGGCGGTGACTTTCCAGTCCATGTTGCGGATATCGTCGCCAGGCTCATAGGCGCGGGATTCCAGATAGTCCATGCCCCGGCCACGGAAGCGGGACAGGTGCTGCCCGGCCAGGGCCGAGCGCGCCTGCTTGCTGACCACGGTTTCCAGGCCGCGGGCCAGCAGGCGCAGGCGGATCAGTTCATCCACATCGATGTCAATGCCGGGGCGAAGCATGGTCAAGGGAGGGGCACGCGCTCGAGCAGGGTGGAGATGAAGCGGTCGGCATGCATGCCTTCGGCCTCGGCCTCGAAGCTCATCAGCACCCGGTGGCGCAGCACATCGTGGGCCACGGCGTGTACATCCTCGGGGGTGACGAAATCCCGCCCGGCCAGCCAGGCATGGGCGCGGGCGCAGCGGTCCAGGGCGATGGTGGCCCGGGGGCTGCCGCCGTAGCTGACCCAGCGGGCCAGATCCTCGCCCCAGCGGCCGGGGTCGCGGGTGGCCAGCACCAGCTGTACCAGGTATTGCTCCAGTTCCGGCGAGACGAACAGGTCCAGTACCGCTTCCTGGGCGGCAAACACCTGTGCCTGACTGACCAGGGTTTCCACCGCCTGCCGTTCGCCCAGTTGCTCGCGGGCCTGTTCCCGGGCCAGGGCGAGGATACGGGTTTCACTGTCGGCGTCGGGGTAGCCAATGGTGACATGCATGAGGAAGCGGTCCAGCTGGGCTTCCGGCAGCGGATAGGTGCCTTCCTGTTCGATGGGGTTCTGGGTGGCCATGACCAGAAACAGCCGTGGCAGCGGGTAAGTGGTGCCGCCCACGGTGACCTGTTTCTCGCCCATGGCCTCCAGCAGGGCCGATTGCACCTTGGCCGGGGCGCGGTTGACCTCGTCAGCCAGTACCAGATTGTGGAAGACCGGGCCGGGCTGGAATTCGAAGCGGGCTTCCTGCGGGCGGTAGATTTCCGTGCCGGTCAGGTCGGCCGGCAACAGGTCCGGCGTGAACTGGATGCGCTGAAAATCCCCTTCGATACGCTCGGCCAGCGCCTTGATGGCCGTGGTTTTCGCCAGGCCGGGCGCGCCTTCCACCAGCAGGTGGCCGTTGGCCAGCAGGGCGATCAGCAGGCGGTCCACCAGGTTCTGCTGGCCGATGATGCACTGGTGCAGCGCTGCTTTCAGTTGGGTAAAGGCTTGCTGGGCTTGCATGTGTGTTCCTTGCTGCTTGAAGAATGGGATGTTGTTCTGATTCCGTTTTTTGTCCGGGGTTCCATGCCTGTACGGGTGTGGAAGATGTTTGTCCCGGGTGATGGCTGCATGGTAACCGGCATTGGGCCGGTAGCGTGCGGTTTTTTTATTCCGGCTACCCAGCAGGTTGGGGCGTGTGGAGAAAAATCAAGATTCCTGCAGACCAGAAACAGCCTGCCCGGCCAGAATGACCGGGCAGGACTCCAGGGAAGCCGGTATTCCGTGCTGCCTGTCCCGATGCGCATGAAATCAGGCAGTCGTTCAACCGGTGACCGCATGCACTCCTTGTCTTGCCGTCATTACCGAGTTTGAGACAAATTTGTAAACAGACCTGCGCCTCAAGTGTGATTTTTTGTAAAGGTTGTGGCTGAAGGGCGGCAAGCCGGTTACATTTGTTTACATGTTGACGGGTTTTGTGCTGGAGAATGTGCATTATGCTAGGCACTGCAGCCGAATGAATGGAGGCCCGTCATGAACGCGGAAGCCAAGCCGCATATTCTGCTGGTGGATGATGATGTTCGCCTGAGCCGGTTGTTGCAGCGCTTTCTGCAGGAACAGGATTTTCAATGTCGTGTGGCCCATGCGGCCCCGCAGATGGATCTGATACTGGAACGGGAGCATGTGGATCTGGTGGTGCTGGACCTGATGCTGCCCGGCGAGAGCGGTCTGGATATCTGCCGTCGGCTCAGAAGCAGTCATCCTGATCTGGGCATTCTCATGCTGACTGGCAAGGGGGATGATGTGGACCGGATCATCGGCCTGGAAATGGGTGCGGATGACTATCTCCCCAAACCCTGCAACCCGCGTGAGTTGAGCGCTCGTATCCAGTCCATTCTGCGCAGGCTCGCGCGCAAGCAGGCGGGCGCCCCCGTGGGTGATGGCCAATGTATTGCCATTGGAGCCTGGGAACTGGACCTACGAACCCGCACCCTGCGAAACGGCAAGGAAGTACGGCGCCTGACCACCAGTGAATTTGGTGTGCTGGAAGCGCTGGTCACCCGGCCCAACCGGCCCCTGACTCGTGACCAGTTGATGACGCTCGGCAAGGGGCGGGAATATACCGCCTTTGATCGCAGTGTGGATGTGCAAATTTCCAAACTGCGCCGTCTGCTGGAGCCGGACCCGCGCAATCCCCGTTATCTGCAGACGGTCTGGGGTACGGGTTATGTCTTTGTGCCCGAGCAGCGTGACGCATGAGCCTGCTGCGGCAACTGATTGGCGTGATCTTGCTGGTCTTGTCGTTGATGACCATCACGGTCTTTGTCACCCTGCAGCTGGTTGCGGTTCGTCCCAGTGCCGAGCAACTGGCCACCGTACTGGCGGATAACCTGCGTTTGCAGCTGCAACAGCATGAATCCGGGGCAGCTGTGGTTGCCGAGCCGTTTGTGCTGGAAATGCGGGCCGCTCCACCAGCAGACAGCCATACACTGCCACCCCTGTTGTTCAACCGCCAGCTGGAACAGGGCTTGCGGGAACAACTGGGTGACGATACCCGCATACGCATGGCCGGGCAGCGCTTGTGGATCCATGCGCCCGGCCTGTCTTCCCATTGGTTGGGCATCCCATTCCAGGACAATGCCGGCGACAATTTTCTCTGGGTGGTTCTGGCGCTGCTGGGCAGTTTTCTGATGGCGGCCCTGGTGGGTATTCTCTATGCGCGCCATGTCACCGGGCCGCTGAAATCACTGACGCACCTGGCACACCGGCTTTACCGGCAACGGGATCCTGCACCCATGGCACTGAAAGGGCCGATGGAATTGCAGACCCTGCAGCAGATGATCCAGGATTCCGCCCAGGAGGCACACCGTCTGTTGGAAGATCGCAAGTTGATGATGGTGGCCATATCGCATGATCTGCGTTCACCCATGTCCAGGATTCGGGTGGCGGCGGAAATGCTCCGGGATACGGAACTGCGTCAGGGTATCGTGGAAGACCTGGATGAGATGGACCATATCCTGCAGCAGTTTCTGTGCCTGATGCGGGGTGGCGAGGGCCTGCCCGAAGAGCGGGTGGATCTACGGAATATCGTGCAGGGTTGTTGCCAGTCGCAGATGCGTCGCGACCGCAAGGTGGAATGTATGCTGCCTTCCGGGCCTGTGGAAATGGTTCTGCCCCTTACACTACTGGAACGGGTATTGGACAACCTGCTCAACAATGCCTGGAAGCATGGTCGCCCGCCGGTGCGGGTTTCTCTGGAACAGGGAGCGGGCATGGCGCTGATTTGTGTGCGGGATCAGGGTGCAGGCATCCCGCCAGAGGAACAGACGCGCATGCTGCAGCCCTTTCAACAGGCGGAACAGGCCCGTTCCCATGGCGGGGCTGGCCTGGGATTGAGCATCGTCGATCGTTTTGTCTCCATGCTGGATGGCCGGCTGAGCATGGAACAGATCCCGAATGGCGGTTTTCAGGTATGTATTCACCTTCCCCTGCAGCGGGAGTCAGGGGCACAAGCCACAAGCCCTTGAACAAGCTCAGCGAAAAAATTCACAGGTCTCGGTGGCCATGGGGTTCTACAATGCCGCCAGGAGGGCTGTATGAAAACCATTATCGAACCGTTCCGCATCAAGTCCGTGGAACCCTTGCGCATGACCACCGAGGCCGAGCGCGAGACACTGCTGCGCCAGGCTGACTACAACCTGTTTGCCCTGCGCAGCGAGGATGTGCTCATCGACCTGCTGACCGATTCCGGCACTTCCGCCATGAGCACCCGCCAGTGGGCGGCCTTGCAGCAGGGGGA
>JALWTZ010000127.1 GCA_026993285.1 Lysobacterales bacterium
TGCCTTTCGACCTGTATACACTGGAACTGATTCCTGAACGCTGGCAAGCCTGGCTGGAACACGATCCATTGTTCCTGGTGAACCGCCATGGGCGGAACCTGTCCCAACTGAAGGGATTGTGGATCGATGTGGGCCGTTATGACCAGTACAATATTCAGTACGGTTCAAGAAAACTGCACCGGAAGCTGGAGGCATTGCAGGTACCGCATATCTACGAAGAGTTTGATGGTACCCATTCCGGGATTGATTACAGGCTGGACCATTCCTTGCCATACTTGGTGCATGCCCTGAACACATGAACAGACAAGAGAGAAACATGATTGCAATCAGCGACAGCGCAAAAGACTATTTTCAAAAACTGCTGGACCAACAGGGTGTGGAAGGCATGGGCCTGCGCCTGGAAGTCAAACAGGCGGGCACCCCGTCGGCAGACTGCCAGCTTTCCTTCTGCGAACCCGGTGAGAACAGCGCCACCGACCTGCAGCAGGATTGTGGCGGCTTTACTCTCTACATCGATCGCAACAGCGCCCCCTTTCTGGAAGAGGCCTCCTTCGACTATGAGGAAAAGCCCACCGGCGGGCAGCTGGTGATCAAGGCACCCAATATCCGTGGCAAGAAACCGGCGGAAGATGCGCCGCTGAAGGAGCGGGTGCAGTATGTGATCGACAGTGAAATCACGCCCATGGTGGCTTCCCATGGGGGCTTTATCAGCCTGGATGACATCACTGAGGACGGCAAGGTGCTTGTGCGTTTTGGTGGTGGCTGTCAGGGCTGTGGCATGTCCAGCATGACCTTGAAAAACGGCGTGGAAAAAACCTTGCTGGAGCGTTTCCCCGAGATCAAGGCCGTGGAAGATGTCACCGACCACAGCCAGGGCACCAACCCCTACGCCTGACAAGCCTGATGAAACTGGCATTTCTGGCATCGGAAACTCCCAAGGCACAAGCTTCTCTGAAGCAGTTGCAGGCCCGCTACGGGCAGCATGCGCCGGCTCAGGCCGATGTGCTGGTACCGTTGGGTGGTGATGGCTGGATGCTGGAAATGCTGCACAAGTGGATGCATCTGAACAAACCCTTCTATGGCATGAAGCGCGGTAGCCTGGGCTTCCTGCTCAACCGGTACCATGAGGATGATCTGCCCGCCCGGATTAGCCAGGCAGAGGCCACCCCACTGAGTACCCTGCGGATGCAGGTGGAAACCGTGGATGGGGATCAGGCCACCGCGCAGGCCTTCAACGAAGTTTCCCTGTTGCGGGAAACGGGGCAGGCGGCGCACATTCGCATTTCCATCAATGATACGGTGAAAGTGGAGGAGCTGATCTGTGATGGCGTGCTGGTGGCCACTTCCGCTGGCAGTACGGCCTATAACTACTCTGCCCACGGGCCCATTCTGCCCCTGGGCAGCGATGTACTGGCACTGACGCCCATCAGCCCCTTTCGCCCCCGGCGCTGGCGCGGGGCCATACTGCCGGGGCAGGCCCGCATTCATTTCGAGGTACTGGACCCGGTAAAACGCCCGGTTTCAGCCACGGCGGATGCTACTGAAATCCGCAATGTACGCCATGTGCATGTGGAGGAGGATCACCAGCACCAGCCGCTGGTTCTGTTTGATCCGGAACACAACCTGGAGGAGCGCATCCTCAATGAACAATTTGTTTTCGACTGAGGGGAAAGGTATCCCTCCCATCAGGAAGCCGGGACGGCCCATTGATCCATGAAGCCAGTGCTGCTTTGGCTGGCCTTGTTGCTGTCAGGCTTGTGCCTGCAGGCCCGGGCCGCTGAAGCCAGTGATGCCTATCAGCCTTATGTTCGGGAAAACTGGCTGATCAGCCTGCATGGTTACTGGCCAAACGGCCCCTTGCGCAACCGGGGGGATTTGC
>JALWTZ010000128.1 GCA_026993285.1 Lysobacterales bacterium
TTTCGTGAATGCTTCCGGCCAGCCAGAAGCGGCCCAGATATTCGAGGATGAACACGCCGATGGTGAAATCTTCAAACAGGCGGCCCCAGTAACCCAGTTCGACCTTTTCATGGCTGTCATACACCAGCAAGCCGACACTGCTGATGACCATCAGCATCATGAACAGGTCAAAATGCTGTCTCAGTGACGAATCCGGGTTTTCCAGCAGATCATAGGCCAGCCGCCGAATCCGCTGGTAGCCACGATTGGCATCCAGCGCATAGGCCAGGCGAATGATCAGATGTTGAGTGGCCACCGTCTTGGTGTCATTCCCTACCGTTGTGACAGTGCAAGCCTACCGGAATCGCGACAAAAGCGAAATCACACCATCGTCAGCGAAACCATTCCGCCACCATGCAACGGATACTGCCACCCGCCTTTTCGATTTCATCGGCCGGCAGGGGGTGCAGGCTGAAGCCATATTCACTGAACTGGCGCCGTTGTGTTTCATCCAGGCTGTCATAACCGCTTTGGGAAATCAGCACATCGGATTCCGTTACCGCAATACAATTGCCGGCAAAGGCATTTTTCTGTTCCCGGGAAATCCAGATCACCCGCTGTTCGTAGAAATCGGCTATGGCCTCTGCTGCCTGGGTTGGAATCAATGCATCCTTTTGCAACACCACGGCGCGAGAGGCCAGTACGCTCATGACTACATTGGTGTGGTACTCGCCACGAGCCAGTTCAAATTGAAAGGCCAGTTGCAAACCAAAAGCCGCCACCATGGCCTGCAGGCCCGCTTTATTCACCCGCTCGGTCATGCCACAAAACCCCAGCCGGCGGGCGCGATCGATAATCAACACACCCGTCAGTTCCGCCACCCGTCCCTCCCCGGCTATGGCATGCACTTCCATGCCCATACCCTGTTCAAACCAGTAGCGAATATCCTGCCGTTGCGTTTCCTTCTGCCGGGCCGGATGTTTCATGGCCCCGAGAATCAGACGCCCCGGTGCCGTGGCAAAGGCATTATTGGGAAAAATGCCGTCGGGACAATCCGGTTCACCGGGAAAGCTGACGACCGGCACGCCCAGGGCATGGAGCTTCTGTGCCAGCGCATGATGCTGTTGCAACGCACGCTGCTGGCTGAAAACACAATCCTCTCGCATGTAGACATTGTCCCTCGCCGAATCCTCGCAAAAACGAAAATGCTCCGGGGCCACCAGAAAAACCCCGTCACAGACGGGCTTGCCAACAAAAGGCAGCGCGCGTGCACGCTGCAAAAACAACTGGGGATCACGCGTGATGGACATGACAGCTCTTTTCCTCCAGTTCATCGACCCTATGCATGGCCTGCAACAGCAGTTCCGGTCCGGCACCTGCCGTGCGAGCCTGTTCGGTAAGCATTCTACGCCACTGGCGTGCGCCAGGCAGGCCCTGGAACAGGCCCAGCAGATGACGGCTGATGTGCTGCAGGCCGGTGCCTGCCATACACTGCGCCTCCACATACGGCAGAAACCATTCCACGGCCTGCTTGCGGCTCGCCGGCAAGGGGGTTTCCGGCCAAAGATCGCGGTGAATCTGTCGCAACAGCCAGGGATTGTGATAGGCCGCGCGCCCCAGCATGATGCCCGGAAAGTGTTCCAGCCACTCCTGTGCCTGCATCTGCGTTTCAATGCCACCATTGAGCACGATGTTCAACCGTGGAAAGGCTTCTTGCAACTGCTCCACCCGGTCATACTGCAGTGGGGGTACTTCACGGTTTTCCCTGGGTGACAACCCCTTGAGCCAGGCCTTGCGCGCATGCACGATCACGGTTTGCACACCGGCTTCTTCCAGCATGGCGACAAAAGCCTGCAGCCAGGCCTCTGAATCCAGGTCATCCACACCAATGCGGATCT
>JALWTZ010000129.1 GCA_026993285.1 Lysobacterales bacterium
CTCATCATCAGCACGGTGAGATGGTCCACCAGAAAACCGATATGAAAACTGTAGTTTCCTGTTGCCATCCAGGTGTACAGGTTTTGGTTGTACACCGGCCAGTCCAGTACCACATGGCCGTACAGGGCGTACAGGGAAAGGCCGGCGGAAACCGCTACGGACAAGATGGTGACCCAGTGCGCGCCACTGCGGCCAATCCAGTTGCGCAACAGCCCGGCAATCACCGCCCCTGCCAGGGGCGCCAGAACAATGGTCAGATATAGCGCGGTCATGGCTTACCCCTTCAACTCGTCCAGCTCATCCACATCGATGTTGTTTCGCTTGCGGAACAACACCACCAGGATGGCCAGGCCGATGGCCGCTTCCGCAGCCGCCACTGTCAATACAAAGAATACGAACACCTGCCCGTCCACATTGCCCAGGTAACGGGAGAAGGCGACAAAGTTCATGTTCACCGCCAAAAGCATCAGCTCCACCGACATCAGCATCAGCAGCACGTTACGGCGATTCAGCACGATACCCGCCAGGCTGAGCACAAACAGCATGCCGCCGAGCGCCAGATAATGCCCGAGGGAAATCATGATTGCTCCTCCTGTTGATCCGGGTCCGCTTCCGCCGGCATGGAAACCAGTCTGACCCGCCCCTGTGCCTGGGCGGCGATCTGCCGGGCCGGGTCGATGCGCTTGGGATCCCGCTTGGGCCGGTGGGTCAGCACCAGCGCGGCCACCACCGCGATCAGCAGAATCACCCCGGCCACCTCGAACTGGAACAGATACTCGGTGAACAGGCGCAGGCCCAGTTCGTGGATATTGCTGTAGTCAGCCGGCCGATCCGGAGGCACGGGGGTATGGGCCGGCGCGAAGCGCTGGTTGGCGAACAGCCCCAGTACTTCCAGCGCCAGCAGGGCCAGCACGGCCAGAGCCGCGGGCACATAGGCCGAAAAGCGCCGTCGCACCGCCTGTATGTGGCCATCGAGCATCATTACCACGAACAAGAACAGCACCATCACCGCGCCGATGTAGACCACAATCAGCGCAATGGCCAGAAACTCCACCTGCAGCAACACCCACAAGGCCGAAGCGGTAAAGAAGGTCAGCACCAGAAACAGGGCGGAATAGACCTGGTTCCGGGCCGTGACCACCGCCGTGGCCGAGCCGATCAGCACGGCGGAATAAAAATAGAACAGCCAGTCAGACAAAGCCATGCTCATTCCTCATCAACGGTAGGGCGCATCGGCGGCCTTGGCGGCGGCGATGTCAGCCTCGAGCAGGTCACCCAGCGCCAGCAATTGCGGCTTGGTCACCACGCTGTCTTTGCGGTTTTCAAAGTGGTATTCGCACACGGCGGTCTCGACGATGGAATCCACCGGGCAGGATTCCTCGCAAAAACCGCAGTAAATGCACTTGAACAGGTCGATTTCGTAGCGGGTGGTACGACGGGAACCGTCGGCACGCCGTTCCGATTCGATGGTGATGGCCAATGCCGGGCAAACGGCCTCGCACAGCTTGCAGGCAATACAGCGTTCCTCGCCGTTTTCATAGCGGCGCAGGGCGTGCAGGCCACGGAACCGTGGCGACAGCGGGGTTTTCTCCTCCGGGTAGCGCACGGTGAACTTGCGATGCAGAAAATACTTCCAGGTCACGCCCAGACCCTGGCGCAGTTCTGTCAGCAGCAAGCTGCCAAACAATGCGTTCAGACTCATATCAACGCCTCCTCAAGCGATCCACCAGGCCAGGTCAAAGACCACCAGGGCGGAAACCACCACCAGCCAGACCAGGGTAATGGGAATAAACACCTTCCAGCCCAGGCGCATGATCTGGTCATAGCGGTAACGCGGGAAAGTGGCCCGCACCCACAGGAACA
>JALWTZ010000130.1 GCA_026993285.1 Lysobacterales bacterium
GTTAAAAGCCAACTGCTCTACCGACTGAGCTAACGACCCGTTTGTAAGGCGCGCAATTATAGCAAACGCTGTAACTGTGGCAAGCCGTTTTCGACCTGCTGGTTTGAAATGGTCGGGGCGAGAGGATTATTTCGGGCGTCCTGCCCTCCACCACTGAGCCGCTTGTTTTGCGCATTTCTGCGTTGCGGCGGCTGCTCGCGTCAGTTATGTAGTTCGCCTACACGCCTTCCGCTCTCAGCCCCCGCGCCTTGAACTGCGCAAAAACGCTGGCTCAGGGCCGCCCTGCGGGCGTTCCGGATGGCTCCCGGCCATCCTGGTCGAATCTCCGACCCCCACAACCCCATTGTGGTTGATCGCCCCAACATTTCCAACTCTGTTGTTTGAAATGGTCGGGGCGAGAGGATTCGAACCTCCGACCCCCACAACCCCATTGTGGTGCGCTACCAGACTGCGCTACGCCCCGACACTGTTTCAAACTGTAAAACCGGTTCTCACCCTCTCGCGGGCGAGAGGATTATTTCGGGCGTCCTGCCCTCCACCGCTGAGCCGCTTGTTTTGCGCATTTCTGCGTTGCGGTGGCTGCTCGCGTCAGTTGTGTAGTTTTCCTACACGCCTTCCGCTCTCAGCCCCCGCGCCTTGAACTGTGCAAAAACGCTGGCTCAGGGCCGCCCTGCGGGCGTTCCGGATGGCTCCAGGCCATCCTGGTCGAACCTCCGACCCCCACAACCCCATTGTGGTGCGCTACCAGACTGCGCTACGCCCCAACACTGTTTCAAACTGTAAAACCGGTTCTTACCCTCTCGCGGGCGAGAGGATGATTCCGGGCGTCCTGCCACCGGCTCTGTCCGCTGTCCATGCGGAAAGGATGCGCATTCTACCCAAAGCATGGACAGGCGACAATACCTGACAGGGAAGTTTTTCAGCGGCGAAGAATATCCAGCACTTCTTCCAGTTCAACGATGACCTGGCGAATGATTTGCTGACTGCGCTGGGCATCCGTGCGCGCGTCATTGCCTTCGAGAATCTGGCGGGCACCACTGATGGTATAGCCCTGTTCATAGAGCAGGCTGCGGATCTGACGAATCATGATGACGTCATTGCGCTGGTAGTAGCGTCGGTTGCCACGGCGCTTGACCGGCTGCAGGGCCGGAAACTCGGATTCCCAGTAACGCAGCACATGCGGCTTCACATCGCACAGGTCACTGACCTCACCGATGGTGAAATACCGTTTGGTGGGTATGGGTGGGAGTTCCCGGTTATTCCCCTGGTCCAGCATACGCCTCTACCCTTGATTTCAGTTTCTGCCCGGCCTTGAAGGTCACCACACGGCGGGCCGTGATGGGGATTTCCTCACCGGTCTTGGGGTTGCGACCGGGGCGCTCGTTCTTCTCACGCAGGTCGAAATTGCCGAATCCGGAGAGCTTCACAGGCTCACCATCACGCAATACCTGACGGATCTCATCGAAGAAGGCATCGACAAATTCCTTGGCCTCGCGTTTGTTCAAACCCACCTCTTCGTAGAGGTGCAATGCCATCTCTGCCTTGGTCAGCGCCATCTCAACTCCGCAGCTGGATATGAAACTTCTCCTGCAGCCCGTTCACCACCTGCTGGATGATGCGGTCCGCGTCTTCATCCAATAGAGTGCGTGAATCTTCCTGTAAAATCAAGCCGATTGCGATACTTGTGCATCCTTTTTCTATATTTCCCCCTGTATACAAGTCGAAAATCTTCACTTGACGCAGTGTTTCGCCAGCCAACGCCCAAATTTCCTCTTCCACGGTCTGCCAGCGTATGCCCTGGGGTACCAGCAGCGCCAGATCCCGGCGAATGGAGGGATACGGAGAAATTGGCTGGTATTTCGGAGGCACCGTTTGCCGCAGGGCGGCCAGATCCACTTCCATGGCCAGCACTTCGCCCTTGATCTTCCAGCGTTGCTGGTAGGCCGGATGCAGGGCGCCCAGCCAGCCCACCACCTGCCCTTCACGGATGATATGGGCACTCTTGCCCGGATGCAGCCAGGGTTCAACCTGCTCGGGCACGGCGAAGTCCAGCGCGCCACGGCTGAGGGATAACAGTGCTTCCACATCACCCTTGAGGTCAAAGAAATCGGCCAGGCGTCGATCATTGGCCCAGTTTTCCGGCTCGGCCGGGCCGGTGAGCAACATGCCCAGCCGCAGCGGTTGTTCTTCCTCGGCGTCCCGCAGGAAGCAGGCACCGGTTTCAAACAGGCGGATACGCTCCTGCTGGCGCTTACGGTTGGCGTCCAGGGTGGCCATCAGGCCCGGCAGCAGGCTGGTGCGCATCACCGCCATGTCTTCACTCAGGGGGTTGGCCAAGGCAATGCCCAGCGATTCATGCCCCAGTGCCGCCACTTCCTTTGCCGGAATAAAACTGTAGTTGATGCATTCCTGGTACCCCAGATCCACCAGCAGCTGGCGAATGACCCGGTCTTCCACCCGGTGCTCGGAAACCGTGTCCATGCGCAGGCGGCCGCCCGGCGCGCGCACCGGCAGCTGGTTGTAGCCGTGTACACGGGCCACTTCTTCCACCAGGTCTTCCTCGATGGCAATGTCCACCCGCCAGCTCGGCGCGGTAACCGTCCAGCCCTCGGCATCGGCTTGCGGAGCAAAACCCAGCCTGTCGAAGATGCCTTCGACTTCCGCCGCGTCCAGTTCCGTGCCCAAGATGCGCGTCAGGCGTGCCTTGCGCAGCCGTACTTGCGCCTGCCTGGGCACATGGCTTTCATCCAGCGCCTGCACCACCGGCCCGGCCCTGCCACCGGCGATGGCCAGAAGCAGTTCCGTGGCCCGCTCGATGGCCTGTTGCTGCAATTGCAGGTCCACGCCCCGCTCGTAGCGGTGGGAGGATTCGGTATGCAGGCCCAGATCCCGCGCCTTGCCCATGATGCTGGCGGGGCGGAACCAGGCGCATTCCAGGAACACCCGCGTGGTCTGCTCACTGACACCGCTGTGCTCGCCGCCCATGATGCCGGCGATGGCCAGGGGTTTTTCCTCGTCGGCAATGAGCAGGTAGTCCTCGTTCAGCGTGACGGTCTTGCCATCCAGCAGCACCAGTTCTTCACCGGCCCGGGCCCGGCGCACGTTGATCCGGCCCCGCAGCCGGTCCAGATCGAAGGCGTGCAGGGGCTGGCCCAGCTCCAGCATCACATAGTTGGTCACATCCACGGCCGGCGCGATGGCACGGATGCCGGAGCGGCGCAGGCGTTCCTGCATCCACAGCGGGGTTTGCGCGCTCAGATCCAGCCCTTCGATGACCCGCCCCAGATAGATGGGGCAGTCTTGCGGGCTTTGCAGCGCCACCTCGAAGCGGGCATCGCTTTCCACCGTCACCGGTTGCATGGCCGGTGGTTCCAGCGGGCTGCCGGTGAAGGCGGCCACTTCCCGCGCCATGCCGGCAATGGACAGGCAATCGGCCCGGTTGGGGGTCAGGTCCACATCAATGATGCTGTCATCCAACTGCAGATAGGCCCGCAGGTCTTCGCCCACGGAGGCATCGGCAGGCAGTTCCATCAAACCGGCGTGATCCTCGCTCAGGCCCAGTTCACGGGCGGAACAGAGCATGCCGAAGGATTCCACCCCGCGCAGCCTGGCCTTCTTGATGCGGAAATCCCCCGGCAGTTCGGCGCCCACCACCGCCAGGGGAGCTTTCAGCCCGGCGCGGGCATTGGGCGCGCCGCAGACGATCTGTACCGTTTCATTGCCGGTGCTGACCTGGCACACCTGCAGCTTGTCGGCATCCGGGTGGCGCTCGCAGGAAAGAATTTCCGCCACCACCACGCCACGGAATGCGCCCGCGGCCGGTTCGATGCCATCCACTTCCAGCCCGGAAAGGCTGAGTTTTTCTGCCAGGGCCTGGGTATCCAGCGCAGGGTTGGTCCAGCTGCGCAGCCATTGTTCACTGAATTTCATGCTTGCATGCCTTATTGAAAGCTTTGCAGGAAGCGCAGGTCATTCTCGAAGAACGCCCGCAGGTCGGTGACGCCGTAGCGCAGCATGGCAAAACGCTCCACGCCCAAACCAAAGGCGTAGCCGATATAGCGTTCCGGGTCGATACCGGAGGCCTTGAGCACATTGGGGTGCACCATGCCGCAACCCAGCACTTCCAGCCAGCCCGGCTCGCTGCCGTCCCCCTTGTCCCAGCGCACATCCACTTCGGCGGAAGGCTCGGTGAAGGGGAAATAGGAAGGGCGCAGGCGAATTTCCAGCTCCTGCTCGAAAAAGGCGGAAACAAACTGCTGCAACACGCCCTTGAGGTCGGCAAAGCTGACATCCTCGGCCACCAGCAGGCCCTCCACCTGATGAAACATGGGCGTGTGGGTCTGGTCGGAATCACTGCGATACACCCGCCCCGGCGCGATGATGCGAATGGGTGGCTCGCTCTTTTCCATGCTGCGGGTCTGCACCGGGGAGGTATGGGTGCGCAGCAGGCGGCCATCCGGGAAATAGAAGGTATCGTGCATGGCCCGTGCCGGGTGATGGGGCGGGAAGTTCAGCGATTCGAAATTGTAGTGGTCGGTTTCGATCTCCGGGCCTTCGGCCACGGTAAAGCCGATGCGCGAGAAGATCTCGATGATCCGCTCCATGGTGCGGGTCACCGGGTGCAGGCCGCCCCGATGTTGTCCCCGGCCGGGCAGCGTCACATCGATACGCTCATTTTCCAGCCGGGCGTTCAGCTCGGCCTGTTGCAGCGCTTCCCGCCGGGCCTGGATGGCCTGCTGCACCTGCTGCTTGGCCTGGTTGACCGCGCCGCCCATGGCCTTGCGCGCTTCCGGCTCCATTTGCCCCAGGGTTTTCAGCAGGGCGGTGATTTCGCCCTTTTTGCCCAGGTACTGTACCCGTACCTGGTCCAGCGCGGGCAGGTCAGCCGCCTGTTCCACCGCCTTCAGCGCCTGTTCGGTGATCTCTTTCAATGCTTGCATGGTTTTTCCACTACAAAAAAGGGGAAAGACTGCACCAGCCTTTCCCCTGTGATCGTTGAGCGTTTTGCCGGGGTATCAGGCCGAAAGGCTGGCCTTGGCTTTCTCGGCCAGCACGCCAAAGGCCTGAATATCATGTACAGCCAGATCAGCCAGAACCTTGCGGTCCACTTCGATCTCGGCCTTGCTCAGGCCATGCATGAACTTGCTGTAGGACAGGCCAAACTGACGGGCAGCGGCGTTGATACGGGCAATCCAGAGCGCGCGAAACTGACGCTTGCGCTGCCGGCGGTCGCGGTAGGCGTACTGGCCGGCCTTGGTAACGGCCTGCTTGGCAACCCGGAACACCTTACGGCGGGCGTTGTAATAGCCCTTGGCCGCCTTGAGAACCTTTTTGTGTTTCTTGTGTGCGATCACACCACGCTTTACTCGAGCCATGATTCAGCCTCCTCAGAGATAGGGCAACATGCGCTTGACGGACTTGGCATCACAGTCTTTCATGACGGTGCTGCCCCGCAGGTTGCGCTTGCGCTTGGTGGACATCTTGGTGAGGATGTGGCTGGTGAAGGCGTGACCGCGCTTGATCTTGCCGGAGGCGGTCTTGCGGAAACGCTTGGCCGCGCCCCGCTTGGTTTTCATCTTGGGCATGTGTTTTCTCCATTACCATCGCCTGCCCGACCCTGCCTGGCCGGAAGCGGGCACTGCTTTTTGATGACCGGTGCAAGTGGCCTTGCGGCACTCTTCCCTTCCCTGACTTGCCCGACCTGCTTCTTCCGCCGGGAGCAAAGCCCGGCGGGCGCGAGATTATAACGGCTGAACCGTGCGAATGCTAGCGCTTTTTCGGCGCCATCATCATCACCATCTGCCGGCCTTCCAGCCGGGGGCGGGATTCCACGGTGATTTCGTCACCCATGTCTTCCTCCACCCGCTTGAGCAGCTCCAGACCCAGTTCCTGGTGCGCCATCTCCCGGCCACGGAAACGCAGGGTTACCTTCACCCGGTCGCCGTTTTCGATGAATCGACGGATATTGCGCAGCTTGATCTGATAGTCGTGCTCGTCGGTTCCGGGGCGGAACTTCACTTCCTTGATGGCTACCTGCTTCTGATTCTTGCGTGCCGCGTGGGCCTTTTTCTGCTGTTCGAACTTGAACTTGCCGTAGTCCATGATCTTGCAGACCGGCGGTTCGGCATTGGGTGAGATTTCCACCAGGTCCAGGCCGGCTTCCTCGGCCATCTCCAGGGCTTCGGCCGTGGGCACGATACCCACCTGTTGGCCTTCGGCATCAATCAGACGTACTTGTGGCACACGAATATCTTCGTTGCGCCGGGATTCTTTCATGGTAGCGATTGCTATTCCTCCAATGGTTGACAAAAACCCGGCCTGTTGCCGGGATGGCCGTCAGGCGGGTGGCTGAAAGGCCTGCATGCGTTGCACGAAGGCTTCCAGCGATTCCGCCCCCAGGTCGTCACCCTCGCGGGTACGCACGGCCACCTGGCGGTTTTCCACTTCCCGGTCACCAATGACCAGCAGGTAGGGCACACGCTGCAGCGTGTGCTCGCGGATTTTAAAGCCGATCTTCTCGTTTCTCAAGTCTGCCTGCGCCCGAACGCCTGCATTTTCAAGGGTTTCCACCACCTCACGGGCAAAATCGGCGTGACGGTCGGCTATACCCATGGCCACCACCTGTACCGGCGCCAGCCAGGCGGGCAACGCGCCGGCGTAGTGTTCGATCAGCACGCCGATAAAACGCTCCAGCGAGCCCAGTATGGCACGGTGCAGCATCACCGGCACCTGTTTGCTGGAATGTTCGTCCACATAATGGGCGTCCAGCCGGCCGGGCATGGAGAAATCCACCTGCATGGTGCCGCATTGCCAGACCCGGTCCAGGCAGTCGCGCAGGCTGAATTCGATCTTGGGCCCGTAGAAGGCGCCCTCGCCCGGCTGCAGCTCCCATTCCAGCCCCTTGTCGTTGAGCGCGTCTTCCAGCGCCTTTTCCGCCTTGTCCCACAGGGCATCGTCGCCCACGCGCTGTTCCGGGCGGGTGGAGAGCTTGATTTCCACATTCTCGAAGCCGAAATCCCGGTAGACTTCGAACACCAGGTCGATAAAGGCGGAAACCTCCGATTGAATCTGGTCTTCGGTGCAGAAGATGTGCGCATCGTCCTGCACGAAGTTGCGCACCCGCATCAGGCCGTGCAGGGTGCCGGAAGGCTCGTTGCGGTGGCAGGAACCGAACTCGGCCATGCGGATGGGCAGGTCGCGGTAGCTGCGCAGCCCCTGGTTGAACACCTGCACGTGGCAGGGGCAGTTCATCGGCTTGATGGCGTATTCGCGGTTTTCCGACTGGGTGGTGAACATCATGTCACCGAACTTGTCCCAGTGGCCGGACTTCTCCCACAGCACCCGGTCGACGATCTGCGGCGTGTTGATTTCCTGATAGCCGTGCCGGCGCAGCTTGCGGCGGATGTAGTCGCGGATCAGGGTGTTGATGATCCAGCCCTTGTCATGCCAGAACACCATGCCCGGCGCCTCTTCCTGGGTGTGGAACAGGTCCTGCTGCTTGCCAATGCGGCGGTGGTCGCGCTTTTTCGCTTCCTCCAGCCGGTTGAGATAGGCCTTGAGCTGCTTCTTGTCCGGCCAGGCGGTGCCGTAGATGCGTTGCAGCATTTCGTTGTTGCTGTCACCCCGCCAGT
>JALWTZ010000131.1 GCA_026993285.1 Lysobacterales bacterium
GGGCACCAGCCTGCCAGAGCTTGCAGCCGCCATCACCAGTGCGGCCAAGCAGGAAGATGACCTTGCCCTGGGCAATATTCTTGGCTCCAACCTGTTCAATCTGCTGGGCGTACTCGGTATCGCCGGCATGTTACACCCGCTGACTCTCAATGCTTTTGTCCTGCATCGCGATTACCCGGTGATGTTTGCCTTCACCATTGCACTGGCACTGATCGCCTACAATCCAGGGAGAAAGGCACGGCACATTCCTCGAATGGCAGGCATATTCCTGTTATTGGCCTATCTGGCCTACCAGACACAACTCTTCTGGCATGTCTTTCTCAAGGAGGCTGCATGAAAAAACAGGCGGAAACCATGAAAGCCCTGGCACTGGCCGTACTGAAAACCGAATCCAGTGCCATTGATGCACTGCAGTCCCGCATCGATGAAGATTTTGTGGCGGCCTGCCAGCTCATGCTGGACTGCAAGGGCCGTATCGTGGTCACGGGCATGGGCAAATCCGGCCATATCGGCAACAAGATTGCCGCCACCCTGGCTTCGACCGGCACACCGGCATTCTTCATGCATCCCGGCGAAGCTTCCCATGGGGATCTGGGCATGGTCACTGCCGATGATGTGGTACTGGCCTTGTCCAACTCCGGTGAAACCGCCGAATTGCTGATGATTCTGCCTGTAATCAAGCGCATTGGCACGCCCTTGATTGCCATGACCGGCAAGCCCCGGTCCACACTGGCCCGAAATGCCGATGTCCATCTGGATGTCAGTGTCGAACAGGAAGCCTGCCCGCTGGGCCTGGCCCCCACGGCCAGCACCACGGCCGCTCTGGCCATGGGAGACGCCCTTGCTGTTGCCCTGCTGGACAGCCGGGGCTTCACGGCCGATGATTTTGCCCGCTCCCATCCCGCCGGCTCCCTGGGCAAACGGTTGTTGCTGCGCATTCAGGACATCATGCACCAGGGCGACGACCTGCCCGCCATTGCACCCGATACGCCCTTGCGGGAAGCGCTGCTGGTTATGACCCGCAAACGGCTGGGCCTGGCCCTGATCGTGGATGCCCAAGGCCGCTTGAAGGGCGTGTTTACCGATGGCGACCTGCGCCGCACCCTGGACCAGCCACTGGATTTCCACCAAACCCGCATCGCCGATGTCATGACGCCTGAGCCCAAGGCCATCGAACCCGGCCGTCTCGCGGTGGAGGCTGCCCGAATGATGGAACAGCATCAGATCAATGCCTTGCCGGTCGTGGATGAGACTCGCAAGCTGGTTGGCGCGCTCAACATTCACGATCTGTTTCAGGCGGGCGTGTTGTGAGCCTGATAGAATTCCGGCCATGAACAACACACTGCCCATGGAAACCCTATTGAGGAAAGCCAGCCGGATTCGCCTGGTGGTCTTCGATGTGGATGGCGTATTGAGCAACGGCCAGTTGTTCTACGACGAACAGGGCCGCGAGATGAAAGCCTTTCATGCCCGTGACGGACTGGGCATGAAGCGCCTGCAGCACTACGGCCTGACATTGGCAATTATTACTGGTCGTGATAACCCGGTAGTCACGCACCGCATGCAATCGCTGGGTATCGAGCACCTCTATCAGGGCCGCCATGACAAACTGGCCACCCTGTTACAACTGCAGAAACAGCTGGACATCAGCATGGAGGAAACCTGCTTCATCGGCGATGACCTGCTGGATCTGCCTTTGCTCCAGCGCGTGGGCCTGGCCGTGGTCGTCAAGGATGCTCACCCCTGGATCCTCCCCTACGCGCATTGGGTCACACCTTCCGCAGGTGGATGCGGAGCGGGTCGTGACTTGTGTGATCTGCTGCTGGAAGCACAGGGGCACAAGGATACCGAGCTGGC
>JALWTZ010000132.1 GCA_026993285.1 Lysobacterales bacterium
GTAGATATATCGTGAATTTTCATCTCTGGTTGCTGCTGTTTTTCCAGTTAGATAGCGTTTTCTTGGTGCATTAGGATTGTTGATAACAAGCGACTGATCACTATCCCAGTTCGTGGATCCAAACAAGGCATTCAAGTCACCATCCAACGGATATTTCTTATCACGCATAGCTTGAAATTGTTCCCAAGTCAGGAAACGGGCATCTTCCCGTTCGCCTGGGTTCAGGCTGGCCTTGGGGGGTTCGTCCGCCCAGAGATTGATGAAGAACAGCCCTGTGCTGCCCTGGGTTTCGTGGGCCGGCAGCAGCCGGCTCAGTTCCGCCCAGTAGGGCGCCTTCCGGTGAAGGCGCTGAATCTGGGTCTGTCGCAACCGGTAAGGATTGGTGGTGGCCAGCAACACCATGCTCTTGTACACATTCTCGATGCTGCGGGCATTCTTGCGGGAGCGGAGAAAGCCCTGGTTTTCCTTGACCGGCACATCCTGCACCCGGTTCTGCGAGGCCCAGGCATAGAGATAGTTGGCCTCCCGCCACAGTCCTTCCGGGTAGTCACGATAGACCAGCAGGTTGTAGAACAGCTTTTCACCCAGATAGAGGATGGCCCGCTGCGCGGCAACGATCACCAGCTTCTGGTTGAAGTTGCGCTCATCGCCCAGCAACTGGTCCAGAAAGAGGATCTTGTAGGCATTGGCCACCTCGTCACAGAGTGCACTGGTGAGCTGGGCAGCCTTGCGCGCCTTGGAGGAGAGGGGAAAGCCGACGTTGAAATAGTGGCGGCAGATGTTGCGGTTGATGTAATTCACCGGTTCGCGGAAAGCCTCGATGGCCTCGGTGCGGACCAGCGTGGGAATCTGGATGCGGTTGAAGGTGACCAGGGTGTTGTAGACCTGCCGTGCGGTCTCGCCGATGTTGGCCACCGGCAGTTCTTCGGCCCACCTGCGCACTTCACGGGGATTGAGCAGAAAGGAATCCTTCGGCGGTTCGGATTGGGCAGGGATGGAAAGCACCTGCGGCGAGCCTTTCCGGAAATCTTCTGGGTTCTTTTCAGCCATGGTGGTCGATGAGCATCCTGTGGGTGGCGTTTCGGAGCAGACCGTTTCTTCTGTTGTATACGATTTCCGTTTCGAGCAAGGTCACGCAGGCGCTCCGCAGGGAGGTGCTCTGTGGATTTCCAGCCTGTTTCTCCGGGGCCAGGATATCGGGCCGTCGGCTCCAATTCCCCCTATCGGCGCAACCAGCAAGAAATTAACACATTATTCAAGGCCAGGAATCCACAAAGCAGACAAAGCTTGAAGCAGTAAACAGTTGGCGGTTCATTCCAGGGGAAGCTTGCTGGAGGCGCCCGCCTTTTCCACCACCAGGCGGGGCAGCAAGTAACCAGGCAGACGGGCCCGCATGGCCTGGTGCAGTTTCCTTGCCCGATCGGCACGCACTTCGAAATGGGCCGCGCCGGCCACCCTGTCCAGCTGGTGAAGATAATAAGGCAAGATCCCGGAATCGAACAGTTTTTCACACAGGGAAATCTGTATTTCCGGGCTGTCGTTGATCCCCCGCAACAGGACCGACTGGTTAAGCAACTGGATGCCCGCCTGGCGCAATGGTGACAGGGCCCGGGCCAGGGGAGGGGACAGTTCCGCGGGATGATTGACGTGCAGAACCAGCGTACAGGCGAGCCGGCTGTGAGCCAGCAGCCCGGTCAGTCCGGCATCCAAACGGTCCGGCAACACCACGGGCAGGCGGCTGTGCAGGCGCAAACGGCGCACCTGGGGCAGCCGGTGGATCCGCTCCACCAGTTCCTCCAGCAGTTCATTGCCCAGCATCAGCGGGTCACCGCCGCTGAGGATCCCCTCGGTCAGCGT
>JALWTZ010000133.1 GCA_026993285.1 Lysobacterales bacterium
CATTCGTGAATGCGTGCAAAAAGCCTGTGACATCGCCCGCCTGACCGAAGCCGACCCCTGCAACGGCCTGCCGGAACCCGAATGGCTGGCCCGGGAACCACAAGAGCTGGACAGCTGGCACCCGCTGTCCCTCACCATGGACCAGCTCATCGAACAGACCCTGGCCTGTGAACAGGCCGGGCTGGAAGCCGATCCGGCCATCCGCAATTCGGAAGGTGCCAGCTTCAGCAGCCATCAGGGCATCAGCGTGCTGGGCAACAGCCTGGGCTTTACCGGCCTCAGCCGTGGCACCCGCCACAGCCTCAGCTGTGTGCTGATCGCCGAAGACGCCCAGGGCGCCATGCAGCGGGATTACTGGTATGACACCCGCCGCAGCACGGCGGCACTGCAACCCGCGGAAGCCATTGGCCGCCAGGCTGCCGAACGCACCGCCCGCCGCCTGGGTGCCCGCACCCTGGCCACCTGCCAGGCCCCGGTGCTGTTCACCCCGGAAATGAGCCGTGGCCTGCTGCGCCAGCTGGTGGGCGCGCTCTCCGGCGGCAACCTCTACCGCAAGACCTCCTTCCTCTGCGACAGCCTGGGCCAGCCACTCTTTCCGGAATTCATCCATATTCACGAGCAACCGCTGCTGCCCGGCGCCCTGGGCTCGGGCTGGTTCGACAATGAAGGCGTGGCCACCCGCACCCGCGCCATCATCGATCAGGGCCGGGTGGCCGGCTACGTGCTCTCCAGCTACTCCGCCCGCAAGCTGGGCATGGAAAGCACCGGCAATGCCGGCGGCACCCACAACCTCACCCTGGAACCCGGCGACGCCAGCCCGGAAGACCTGCTGCGGGAAATGGGCACCGGCCTGCTGCTGACCGAAACCATCGGCCACGGCATCAACCTGATTACCGGCGACTACTCCCAGGGCGCGGCCGGATTCTGGGTGGAAAACGGGCAGATCGCCTACCCGGTGGAGGAAATCACCATTGCCGGCAACCTGCGCGACATGTTCGCCGGCATACAAGCGGTGGGCAACGATATGGATACCCGTGCCTCCACCCGCTGCCCCTCGCTGCTGCTGGGCCCGATGACCATCGCCGGCCAGGGCTGAGCTGTCTCTATCCACTGTTGGCTATCCTGTTAGAGCAATCGACAACGGCGGTCACGAACGGGGAAAATGCCACTGACAGCGAGGAACATTCCGGGGCGTATGGAAAAACCAATTGATCTTTTATTCGTCTATGGCACGCTGCGGCGGGGGTTTGACCACCCGCTGTCCGGCTTCATGGACGAACACACCACCCACGAGGGCTATGCCACCGCCCAGGGCAACCTGTACCTGGTGGGTTACTACCCCGGCCTGGTCATCAGCGAACACACCTACCGCCGTGTGCTGGGTGAACTGCTGCGCATGAACGACCCCCAGACCGTGCTGCAACGCATCGACGACTACGAGGAATGCAGCCAGCAATACCCGGCACCGCACGAATACCGCCGGGAAATCATCACCGTCAACGACGCCGCCAACCAGCCGGTTCAGGCCTGGTGCTACCTCTACAACCACCCCACCGACGGCCTGCCCGAACTGCGCAGCGGCGATTTCATCCGCGAAATCAGTAGCAGCGCCCTGCGCTAGTCTGGCCCCGGCCTCAATAGCAATCCAATACAAACTGCGGTGTAGTTCATACCAGAGGCTTGCTCTACCTGTATGCTCGTTTCTGAGGACCAACACAGGCAACGCCATAATCTCCCAAGGCCGTGTTCTTGCGGTTGCTACAATCTTCCCAATCCCCTATATTGCTGCATATCCACTACAGACTGCGGCCTCTGGCAAACTCGTGGTATTTACCGTACCACTCCGATCCTGCCAG
>JALWTZ010000134.1 GCA_026993285.1 Lysobacterales bacterium
CGAGGCAGAAAACCCGGTGTTGTATATCGAAGTGCAGGATGACGGGCCGGGTATCGATCCCGAACAGCAGCAAAAACTGTTTCAGCCCTTCATGCAGGCGGATGGCAAGATTCAACACCAGTATGGAGGCACCGGGCTTGGATTGGCCATTTCCCGGCAACTGGCAGAATTGATGGGTGGTGATATCTTGCTGCAATCAGTACCTGGCCAGGGTGCCTGTTTCCAGGTCATGCTGCCGGTATCGGTAGCCAGTGAGCAGCTTGCTCCACCGGCCATCCAGCAGCAGGGCTGGTGGCTGACCGAGCGTGAAGGGCGTTGGTTTGCCCGGCAGATGGCGCGCTCCTTTGCACAATCTGGTGTGGAACTCAGGCGATATGCAAGCTGGCCTGAAACAGCAGATGCCCTGCCCAGGTTCATCCTGCTGGACTGCAGCCATTCACAGGTTCAGCCCCTGCTGAAGCAGCTCGACCAGACAGCCATGAAATCGCTGGTTCTATTGGGCAGCAGCACGGAGCTGGTACAGGCATGCCAGTGGGTCGAACAGCCGCGAACCTTGCTGGAACCGGTTTTGCCAGGAAAATTGCGGGGTTATCTGGTTCGGTTTTTCATGCATCAGCTCATGGGGCCTGCCATGGAAGAGCCCGCACTGGTCAAGCAAAAGGTCTTGCAGCAGCGGGAGATTCTGTTGCTCTCGGCCGATACCGTCACCCAGGAGCTGTTTGCCAACTGGGCGGAGGATCAGCGGCATTCGCTGGAAATCAGTGACAACCTGGAGGAGGGCTGGCGCCTGATTGCATCCCGCTACTACGATGTCGTGTTGGTGGACCATGGTCTGTGGCAGCCTGATGATGCCTGGTCTGGCCTGCATGCATTCAAGGTATTGCTCACTGGCCACGCAGACCCGCACTTTGAACAGAAAATGCGGTCTCAAGGGTTCGATCAGGTTTGGGTCAGACCCTATCCCAAGGCTCGTTTTCTGGACATGCTGGCCGACTTGCCAGCTGTCGACTGAACAAGGACAATGCGGCTATGAAAAGAAGCTTGATACTGATCGGCCTGTTGGTCCTGGCAGGCTGTGCTTCACGCCCGGAACTCCGGCCACAAGCGGCCCGCGTGGTTCCGGCCGTACCCATTCAGCCGGAACCGGTTGCGCTGGAAAACCGCCTCTTGCTGCATAACGCAGGCTTGCAAGAGGATTTGCAGCGTGCCACGCAGGAGCTGGATGATCCCCAGCTGGCTCGCATGCTGACCTATGTGGCCATTTACCACGGCCACTGGAACAACGCCTGGCTGGCGCTGGAGCGGTGGTCTCGGCTGGTGGGAGAGAATGCTGAGCGCAACCGATTGCGCGTGCGCTTGCTGGCCATGCTGGAGGATGTGCCCACAGCAGCCCGTCAACTGCAGCACTTGATCGAGCAGGCGGATAGGGAGCGGGCGGAATTGTGGACGGAAATCGGCAATCTTCTGCTTTTCCGCATTGAGCCGGCACGTGGGCTGCAAGTATGGGAGGCACTGCCTGTCAAGCCACAGCCACAAAGCGAAGCCTCACTCCGGCGTTACCGTGATCTCATGCTGGCCTTGCGTCGCATGGAGGATGCGCTGGATGCTTCTGTTCGACTGGCGGAAAAAAGCGACAGGACGGAAGACTGGGATTTTGTTGCCACGCTGGCGCAGGATCTCCAGCGTGAGGATATCAAGGCCAGGGCCTTGCGGGCCATGCTGGACAAGGAGCCGGAGCGCAAGGAAATTGCCTACGCACTGGCTGCGTCCCTGCATGCACAACAGGATGTGGATGGTGCGGTCCAGGTGCTGACAGCCATAAAAAACGACCCGTTGGCGCTGTATTCGGCCAT
>JALWTZ010000135.1 GCA_026993285.1 Lysobacterales bacterium
GGAACTGGAAACCATTCTCAAGCCCACCTACGGCACCATCCTCTACCAGGAACAGGTGATGCAGATCGCCCAGATTCTGGCCAACTACAGCCTGGGTGGCGCCGACCTGCTGCGCCGGGCCATGGGCAAGAAAAAACCGGAAGAAATGGCCAAGCAGGGCAAGATTTTTGTCGAAGGCGCGAAAAAACGCGGCATCGACGAACAACAGGCCCAGGCCATCTTCGACACCATGGCCAAGTTCGCCGAATACGGTTTCAACAAGTCGCACTCCGCCGCCTACGCGGTGGTCAGCTACCAGACAGCCTGGCTGAAAGCCCACTACCCGGCCGCCTTCATGGCAGCGGTAATGACCGCCGACATGGACCACACCGACAAGCTGCGCACCTATGTATTCGAATGCCGCAAGCTCGGTGTGCAAGTCCTGCCACCGGATATCAACGAATCCCTGCGCCCCTGCCGGCTGGTGGATGCCCAAACCCTGCGCGTGGGTCTGGGCGCCATCAAGGGCGTGGGCTCCGCCCCGGCGGAAGCCATCGTCAGCGAACGCGAGAGCGGCGGCCCCTACCAGAGCCTGGCGGATTTCTGCAACCGGCTGGATACCGGCAAGATCAACCGCAAGATGCTGGAAGCCCTGATCCTCTCCGGCGCCATGGACTGCTTGGGCGAAAACCGCCCCACCCTGCTGGCCAATGTGGACAAGGCCATGCAAGGTGCCGACCAGCTGGCCCGCAACCGCGAAAGCGGCCAGAACGACCTGTTCGGTGGCAGCCAGCCGGAAACGGTCCTCACCATCGAGATGGAACAACAACCCGACCTGCCCCTGGCGGAAAAATTGCGGGAAGAACGCAAGGTACTGGGCTATCACCTCTCGGCCCATCCGCTGGACCCCTGGGCCGAGCAGCTGCGCCATTTCAGCCTGCCCATCGACCAGCTGCCCATACGCTTCCCCCCCGCGCGCATGCTAGGCAAGAACGGCAAGCCACGCCGGCAGGAAGCCGTTATCGCCGGCATGATCACCAGCGTCAACCGCAGTGAACACGCCACCCTGGTGGATATCGAGGACGGCAGTGCGCAAATCACACTGGCCCTGAACCACGAACTGGCCGAACAGCATGAAAGCCTGCTACAGAGTGGGCAGCTGGGTGTTTTCAAGGGCCGCCTGACCTACAGCCAGCAAAACCAGAGCTACATGCTGCGCGACCCCATCCCCATGAGCCTGCAACAGGCCGCCGGCTGGTTCGCCACGGCCCTTGTCATCCAGGTGCACTGGCACAGCCCGGACCAGGTCGAGGTCTACCAACGGGCCATTGCCCATCACACGCCTGGCAGCCTGAAACACTTTCTGCAACTGCACCTGCCGGACGGGCACCGCATGATGCTCAACCTCAGCAGCCAGTACAGCCTGCGCTACGACGAAAAACTGGAAGAGACCCTGCAAGCCGTACCCGGATTCCGGGGCCTGCGGCTGGATTTTGGTGCCTGATCCGTCGCAACCGGGCTCGGGCAAATGTGAGCCGCGCGAGCCATCTATGCCATACTAACCGGGCAGCAATGCTCCATTGACGGGTTCCCAAACACAAACCGACAAAATGAACACCAACAGATTGCAACAGCGTATCCAGCAGTTCAGACAGGCGCTTGCCCGACTGGAAGATGCCTGCGCACAGCCGGAAAATGAATTTATCCGTGATGCCGTCATCCAGCGTTTTGAATTCACTTTTGAACTGGGATGGAAAATGCTTCGGCTGAAACTGCAGGAGGAAGGTGTGGAAGCCAACACCCCACGAGCGGTGATCCGTGAAGCAGTTGCAGCCGGCTGGCTGGAGGATGGCAACCGCTGGTCACTGATGCTG
>JALWTZ010000136.1 GCA_026993285.1 Lysobacterales bacterium
CTTGCAAAAACTTTAGGCGGGCGTGGGCCGTGAAGGGTTCAGCATGGGTGGTTGCGGGTTCCGATTCGGCTTTGCCGGGCATCCAGACCGGTTTGTTTCCCGTTTGCCTGGTGGGCGGGATATGACGGGTGCGTCAGCAAGCCAGGGGTACTGTTGTCTGCCTGGTGGCTTCATATAACCGATGGAAAAACAAGGCAATCTAGAAGCAGGGTGCCGGGTTCCTGCCCTGGTTCGGGTTGCCCCGCAGTGCACTTTCCCAGTCCGGTTCCTGTGCGGGCCGGTGGGCATAGTCGACGAAGTAGACCGGCCTTTTTTCCTTGCGAATGGTCATGCGCGCATCAAAACCCAGCTGTTTCATGTTTTCCAGTCGGCGCGTGGCGTTTTCCTTGACATTGAACAGGCCGAGGGAGACGGTGTTCATCCTTTCACCGGCCGTGACCACATAATAGTCACGCACGCCCAGTTCGGACAGTTGTCGGGCCTGCGCCAGGGCTTCGGCGCGGGTGGATACGGCCGGGAGGTAGATCCAGTAACCGAGTGTCTGCATGGCTTCACTCTGGCGAATGCGGGCGCGCTCCACATCATTGCGGATCACGCCCAGTGCCCGCCGCGCTTCGGAACGGGTCGAATAGGGCCCCAGGCTGTAGCAGGCCAGCGTATTGCGCTGGGCCGGTTCCACCGGGTTGTGCACACTCTCGGAAATGCCCTGTCTGGCATCGAATTCACTGAGCAGGGTCAGGGGTGGAATGCCGGGGTCGGTGACCGGTGGCAGGGCCTCGGCCTTGGGGCCGGGTTGCAGCAGCCAGAACACGGCCAGTCCCAGATTGAGCAACAACAGCATCAGGGCGAAACCGCGCAGTGACATGCCTTATCCTTTGGAAGAGCGTTCAATCCAGCGCTGCAGGCCCTGCAGCACCGGATGTTGCAGCACGCGCCAGGCCTGTGGCAGCAATGGGACCAGTGTAGCGGAAGCGCCCCCGGCAATAAACCGCTCCGGTTCGGCGCCGAAGCGCTGTTCGCAGGTAGCCAGAAACTGATGGATGGCAGCGATGGCCATCGACCACTGGCCATGTGATAGGGCATCAAGCGTATTGTCGTTGAGCCACTGCTCTTTGGCTGTTTGTTGTGCGTGTGGCAAGCCCGTGTAGTCGTGCAGGGCCCGCAGCGCGGTATCCGGGCCGATGAGGATACTGCCACCCAGATGCTGGCCGTTGGCGGCCACGGCATCCAGGGTCAGTGCCGTGCCGCAATCCACCAGTACAAAGGGCGCCCGCCCGAGAACCGGCACCGCCAGCATGGCACACCAGCGGTCCACGCCCAGATCTGCCGGCTTGGCGTAGGCGTTGATCAGCGGGCCGGTTTGTGCCGGGCTGTGGTAAAACTGGGTGGGGGCGATGCTTGGAAGCTGGTTTTCCAGCCAGTGCCGCAGCGGCGGACCGGCTACGCAGGCTACATGGATGCTGGCGGGAGCCTGGGCCTGCCAGTGATGCACGAGGTCTTCTGCAGGCAGGGTGCTGTTGAGCCGTTCCTCTATCGGGCTGGTATGGCCGGTTTCCAGCCACATCCATTTCAAGCGGCTGTTGCCTGCGTCAATCAGTAGTGTTTTCATCAGGGCGAACACTGATCTCGCCGGCGGCGATTGTCAAGGTCTTGTGACCGCTTTTCAGTAACAGTTGGCCATTTTCGTCCACACCTTCGACTTGCCCCTGGATGTGGTTGCATCCGTCCTGCAAGCGCACGGTTTTGCCGTGTAGCGCATGCAGGCGGTTGTAGGTGGCTTGCAAACCCGCAAAGGATCGGGCTTCTGCCTGCAACAGGGTTTGCAGCATGGCACAGGCCAGTTCGGCTG
>JALWTZ010000137.1 GCA_026993285.1 Lysobacterales bacterium
GCCGGGGTTGGCGCGGCTTTCTTCCAGTTCATCCCAGTGGCGTGTCAGCCAGCGGCAATAGGCGTTGGCCTCGTACCAGGAAATGCCCACCACCGGCGCGGAGGGGCGGGCGATGCCGAGACGCGGGTCGTGCCAGTATTCGGGATAAACAATGCCGTCTTCCTGGCGGGAGCGGTAAGAAGGCAAATCCTCCAGCCATTTCAGCCCGGCGTCGCCCCAGTCGTCGTCCATTGGCTGGCCGTGCTCGTCGAATTTGGGGAAGCCGCGCCACAGGTCGGGGTCGGCGAAGTCGGGGGCTTCCAGAAAACGGGCGTACTGGCGGTTGGTGACGGGGAACATGGCAATGTGGATTGGCGGTTGGCGTTTGGCGGTTTGCGATTGGCGATTGGCGATGGGGACGAAGCGGTAGAGGTCGGGGTGGGTGTAGCCGAGTTCGTCAAGGATGTCGGCGGCGGAAGCGCGCATGGTGGGGGGTATTTCCCCTCTGGGGTTGGGTTTGCCGGTGGCGGGGTCAAGATCTTGCGCCGTTTCCAGCAAAGCCTGTTTGATGGTTTCCCGCAGGCGGCGGCCCACGCTGCGCGGCCCGGTATCGGCCAGGGCGCGCCCTGCAAGGTAGGCCGGGCGGCCTAACTGTTCTTTTTCGTGCGCCTCCTTGTTGACCAGGGCGTTCAGGTAGGCTTCCAGGGCTGTGCGGTTGCCGCGCTGTTCCAACTCCCCGGCCACCAGCAGCAGCACTTCCTGCCAGCGGGGGCTGCGCCAGTAATCTTCTATGATCGCCAGCCGCGGGTCGGTATCCTGCCGGGCGATTTCCACCGCGGCCAGGTATTCTTCTAAGGTGAGGTGGAAGAAACCGATTTGCCCTGGGCTGCGCTCGGTGAGCAGGCCGGTTTCCTCGCGGGCGTGACGGAGGAATTCATCCACGTAGTCTTCCAGAGCCTCCGGCGGCACATAGTCTGCCAGCAATTCGGTGATTTTTTCGCGCCAGGCCGTCAGCGGCATGGTGCCGCCGGGCTTGTTCTTGTGCAGCCAGTAGGCCAGCGCCGACATGATGTAGTAGATGTCGGTGGGGCGGATTTCCTGGTGGATGCGGCTATCGTGTTCGGTTTGCGCCTGCCGCCAGTTTCGTACTAAGGTCTCGGCAACAATGCGGTAAACCTCCACGCGGCGGTTGGGCAAAGGGGTGTTGTGCGTTTCGTAGATGACGGCCAGGATGGTGAGCAGCAGGGGGTTGATTGCCAGCAGTTTGACGCTATCTGACCGCATGATGGAAGCCATCAGCGGCTCTACCCGCTTGCGGCGGGCCTGCTCGGCTGCAGCAGCCAGCGAGAGGCGCGGATCGTGCTCGTGAATATAGGCGGTGAACCAGCGCTGCAAGAAATCTTCTACCTCATCGGGCAGGCGCAGCGCCCCCAGTTCGGCTTCGGCGAAGCCGGCCAGGTTGCCGCTGTGGTAGCCTTCCAGCCGGCTGGTGACGACGATGTGGTTGCCGTGCTCGGCCTGGCAGCGCTGTTCAGCAAAACGCTGCACGCGTTTGAGCACGGTCTCGCGCAGGGTTTCGCCGCGGATTAACCGGTCGCCCACATCGCCGACTTCGTCCAGGCCATCCAGCAGCACCATGCAGGCGCCTTTTTGCAGGGCAGTGCGCAGGAATTCGGCCTGCCGGGGCGCGCCGGGGTACTGATTTTGCAGGTAATCCCCCAGGAATTTTTCCAGTGAAAGGGAAGGTGTCTGCTGCAATGCCTCGGCAAATTCCGCCAGGCGCACATACACCGGCAGGTAAGGCGCAGACAGCCCCAGGCGCGCCGCGCCGCTTTCCCCCAACGCCAGCAGGTAGGCGATGTATTTCAG
>JALWTZ010000138.1 GCA_026993285.1 Lysobacterales bacterium
AAACCTACCCCATGGCCGGCATGCGCCTGGCCCGCAAGATCGGCGTGCTCAGCTACCGTTCCATCGCCGAGTTCAACCAGCGTTTCGGCCGCAACAAGATCGACGAACTGCGGCGGATGACCATGCCAGTGGAGCTGGAGTTCGAGGTGGAATCCTATCTGGAGCACCAGGCCAACAAGTTCAGCGGCACCTTCGACCCCAACAGCTACCTGGTGCTCAGCCACAGCATGGACCTGTTCGATGTGGCCGATTACGGCAAGGACCTGATGGACGGCTTCACCCCCACCCAGCTGCAACGGGCGCTGATCATCGGCGTGAGCACGGATATCCTCTTCCCGGAATACCAGCAGCAGGAGATCGCCGACGGGCTGGCACAGACCGGATGCGAGGTGACCTATCACAAGAGTGAATGCCTGGAAGGGCATGATGCCTTTCTGGTGCAACGTTCCGGCTTCGATGAAGTCATCGGCCAGTTTCTGGCCTGATTCCAGGAACTTTCCCACCACCCACAGGTCTTAAAGTTTTAGCTCACAATACAATAACTTACGGGAGACAAGCGATGAACCAAACCCCTTACATGATGGACCAGGCCGTTTCCACGCCCGTGGTCATCAACCGCACGCTGCGCAACACCTACATGCTGCTGGCCATGAGCCTGGCCGTCAGCGCGCTGGCCGCGGTATGGGCCATGAAAACCAACATGGGTTATCCGGGCACTCTGGTCTTTCTGCTGGGCGCCATCGGCGGCCAGTTTCTGATTACCGCCCTGCGCAACAGTGCCTGGGGCATTGTGGCCGTATTCGGCTGGACCGCCTTCATGGGCGCCATGCTCGGCCCGGTACTCAACGCCTATCTCATGCTCTACAGCAACGGGGCGCAGCTGATTGCCCTGGCCATGGGTGGCACCGCGGCCATTTTCTTCGGCATGTCCGGTTACGCGCTGGTGACCAAGCGCAACCTGAGCTTTCTAGGCGGCATGCTGTTCGCCGGCATGATGGTGGCCTTTATTGCGGCCATTGCCAACATCTGGCTGCAGATGTCCGGCCTGAGCCTGGCCATTTCCGCCATGTCCATTCTGGTGTTCTCCGGTTTCATCCTCTATGAAACCCAGCAGATTGTACGTGGCGGTACCGACAACTACATTCTGGCCACCGTCAGCCTGTACGCCTCCATCTGGAGCGTGTTTGTCCACCTGCTGAACCTGCTGGGCTTTGTTGCCGGTGACGACTGACCGCGGCAGGTAACGGCTTCAACAAAAACCCGGCCTTGCGCCAGGTTTTTTCATGGGTTTTCACCGGGTTCCGGCTGCCGCTTGGCCTGTTCCCAGAGCTTCTCCAGCGCGTCCGCATCCAGCTGCTCCAGTGGTGTGGATGCCAGCTGTTCCATCAGGCGGAACCGCTGTTCAAAGCGGCGGTTGCAGCCGCGCAGGGCACGGCCCGGGTCAATCTCCAGCTTGCGGGCCAGGTTCAGCACGGCAAAGAGCAGGTCACCCAGTTCCGCTTCCAGCCGTTCCGGCTGCCGGGGCTGCCGGTGCATTTCGCTTTCCAGTTCCTGCAACTCCTCGCGGATTTTCTCCAGCGGGCCTTCGGCATCCGGCCAGTCAAAGCCCACCCGGGCGGCCCGTTTTTGCAACTTCAGCGCGCGCAGCCATTCCGGCAGGCCGCTGGCCACACCGTCCATCCGGCTCCGCCGCGCTTCGTTCCCGCCCTTTTCCGCAGCCTTGATGGCCTCCCAGGCCGCCTGTTGTTCGGCCTGGCTGGCATAGTGCTGGCCCGCGAAGACATGGGGATGGCGGCGAATCATCTTTTCCACAATGCCTTCGGCCACTTCGGTGAAGCCGAAC
>JALWTZ010000139.1 GCA_026993285.1 Lysobacterales bacterium
GCTCCAGCGCCTGCTGCAATTGTTGTTCGTCCGACAGCGGGTGAATGACCAGCAGAAAGTGTGGCTCTGCACCCTGTCGATCCAGTGGCAGCAGGTGCAGTTCGACTTCATTTTCCTGATGGGCGGTCACCAGGCTCAGACCGGCCAGATGCAGGGGGCTGGAGGTGGTCTGGGCCAGGTGATGCAATTCCAGTGGCAACAGATCTTTCTGGGGCAGCAGCAGAATCTGGTCCACGGACTCCAGTGGGGTCTCATTGTCATGCCAGTACATTTTTGCTGCCTGGTTGATGGATAGAATGCGCCCTTGTGCGTCGAACTCCACGATCAGGTCGGTAATATGGTCGAAAATCTGCTGCAGACGTTCCACATTGTGCTGCAGTTTTTCCTGGGAGCGTTGAACCACCTGGGTGAGTGTACGCACGCCGTTATACAGCTGGCCGATGGCATCCTGGCCCCTGGGTGAAATTGGTGCCCGGTAATCACGGTTTTTGGCCATCCACAGCAGTTTCCGGGTCAGCCATTCCAATGGTTCGACTAGAGGGCGTTGCAACCAGAGTGCCAGCAGCAGGGATAGCCCGAGCAGCAGCGGAATGAGATAGGCCAGATGCGGCAGAAACTGATGGATGAACTGGGAAACCGCGGGCATCTCCACCACGATTTTAACCTTGCCGTAATGCTGTTCTTCGTAACGAAGGGGTGCCTCGGCGATCAGGTGATTGGCTTCAAAACGGGGGGTGGATGCGGAAATCTCTCCGCTGGGTAGTACTGCAGAAGTGGCTTGGTCTCGGTGATAGGCCAGCACGGGCATGCCCTTGGCATTATATAAATACAGGTGTTGCAGGCTACTGAAGCTGCGCAGTTTGCGCATCAGGTCGGAGATCTGGTCCGGCTTGCTGAACACCACGGCCCGGATGAGGTCTTGATCCAGCACGGCAAGAATCTGTTCATATTGCTGTCGGCTGGCCTTGCGCGAGAGATCCGAGGCCAGCTGGATCAGCACCACGCTGGTCACCAGCAGGACTACAAATGAAATCAACAGGTTGATTAGCAGCAGTTTGTACTTGAGCGGCCAGTACCGCATGGTCAGGGGCTGCCGGTTTGAATGGGCAGGCTGTTGTCCCGTGACCATTCCTGCCAGGAACCATCATATACGGCGGTGTCATAACCCAGCTCGCGCAGAATGAGATAGACCATGGCCGAATGACCACCAACCTGGCAATAGGTGATGACCTTGCGCTGCTTGTCCAGTAGTGGACGATAGAGTTTTTCCAGTTCGCTGCGGTTCAGCAGCGGGCCCTGAGCCAATGATTGCTTGAGAGCCTGCGTCCATGGCAGGTTGATGGCACCCGGTATATGCCCGCTGCGGGGGTTGTTGCTGGGGTTGCTGGCACCGGTGTATTCATCAGTCGGGCGTACATCCACCAGTTGAAGGTTGGGGTTGTCCATGGCCAGGCGGGCAACAAACTTGCTGGCGAGAATGTCCGGCTGCACGCTGGGTACAAAATCACCTGGTGGGGGTGCGGGTTCCTCGGCATCACTGACCGGCAGGCCAGCAGCTTGCCAGCGTTCGAAACCACCATCCATCAGGCGGTTGTTTTCATGGCCCATGACATCCAGTGCCCAGAGTACCCGTGCGGCAAAATAATTTTCTCCCTGATCATAGAGTACGATCAGGTCATTATTGTTGACCCCCTTCTCTCGCAGCAATTGCTGCAGTTGCTCAACGGGCGGTAGCAGGAAGTTGTTTTCTCGGTTGAAGGCCAGCCATGCGTCCAGGTTTACCGCGCCGGGTACATGGCCCAGACTGTAGAAATCGTTGGTGCGCACATCGAGTA
>JALWTZ010000140.1 GCA_026993285.1 Lysobacterales bacterium
CGTTGGAGAAACACACCATTGACGGCGGTGGCGGCACCGCCACCGGCGGCAACTACAGCCTGCAAGGCAGCATCGGCCAGCCCGATGCGGGCCGGCTGGAAGGCGGCAGCTATGTGATCGAAGGCGGTTTCTGGGCCAGTACCAGCGGCCAGACGGCAGATCTGGTCTTTGCTGACAGCCTTGAATAGCGCCTTGTCAGGTTACAAGGAAGCTAACCCGACCTACAACGGGCTTCCGAGGCTTCGTAGGGTGCAATAGCGCAGCGTATTGCACCAAAACCCCCGGTACATGGCCGGAATAGGCCTCTTGCAAGTGATTGAAAAACAAGAAATTCATAATCATTCATAAAAATTCACATTCTTTTCAAGCTTTTCTGCGGCCATTCTGCTGGTATGGTTCTAGAGTCATGCCGGTTCGATCACCCCTGTGGGCGTGCCATCGACCAGGGTGGTGTGAGAATTGAAGACTATCAGGGGAGAGATCAATGAAAACCATCATTCGCATACTGATTTTGACCATGCTGTCGCTCGTGGGACATGCGCAGGCGGCAACCTTCACCTACCAGGGCCAGTTGTCCGACAACGGCAGCCCGGCCACCAATACCTATGATTTTGAATTTCTGCTCTTTGATGCCGCCAGTGCCGGTACGCAAGTGGGCAGCACCGTAAGCCTGTCGGCTGTACCGGTGACCGACGGCATCTTTCAGGTGGAACTGGATTTCAACATGACCTTTGACAACGGTGATTATTGGCTGGAAGTCGGTGTGCGCCCAGGGAATAGCGCGGGTGCTTTTACCATCCTCAATCCACGGCAATATGTCGGTTTTGCTCCCAGGGCCCAATACGCCAATTATTCCAAAGTAGCTGTTTCAGCAGCCATATCAGACACTGCTGATAACGGCCCATTCTGGTATTTGAATGGCAATACAGGGGCAGGGAATTTTCTCGGCACCACTGACAACAATCCACTCGAACTGCGGGTGAACAACCAGCGTGTGGGTTTGATTACCCATGCTACAGATGGTGTATCCCATCTTCCCAGCGTGCTGCTGGGTTCGGAGAGCAATGTGATTCCCCCTGCCACTGGTGCTGCCAGCATAGGCGGGGGGTATGCCAACAATGCCAGTGGAACTGCGGCCACTGTGGGTGGTGGAGGTGGCAACATAGCAAGTAATAGTTTCTCCATCGTAGATGGTGGGCTATCCAATACTGCCAGTGGTTATTCCGCTACTATTGGTGGTGGGAGAAGCAATACTGCCAGTGGTTATTCCGCTACTATTGGTGGTGGGAGAAGCAATACTGCTAGCTCTAATTATGCCAGTATCGGCGGCGGTCAGGGCAACACCGCCAGTGGGAGTCATGCAACCATCAATGGTGGTGACAGCAATTTCAGCAGCGGGGTTGATGCCACGATAGGTGGTGGTTCTTTCAATACTGCCAGTGGAAATGCTTCCACCGTTCCGGGGGGTAACTACAATACAGCCGGGGGGCTGTATAGCTTTGCAGCAGGATTCCAGGCCAAGGTGCGGGATTCGGCCGCTTCGGGCAATGGCAACGGCGATTATGGCACCTTTGTCTGGGCGGACTACAGTAATGCTACTTTTACTTCCACCGGCCCCAACCAGTTTCTGGTGCGGGCTTCCGGTGGCGTGGGGCTGGGCACCAACAACCCCAACGGCCACCAGCTCAATGTGCTGGGTTCCACCTACCTCAGAAACGGCACGGATACCAGCACGGCTGCTGATCTGGTACTGGGTGGCAGCAGTGGCAATGCCACCGATGACGGCGTGTTGACGACGGATTTGAGTATTGCGGGCAGCGATCTGATCA
>JALWTZ010000141.1 GCA_026993285.1 Lysobacterales bacterium
GCGTCGGCGCCAAAGGCAAAGGCGTGGCGCATGTGCTTGAGGGAGCCTGCGGGGGAGAGCAGTTCGGGGGCTTTCATCATGAGGTTTTCGCCGGTTCAGGGAGGGCGAAATTCTAGCACGCCCAGATACGGCAAGGCCTGCGGCAATTTTCCACAGAAACTGTGGATAACTTTGTGGACAAGGCGGGAACACTGGCCGTAACTACAATGAAACACTACCTTCGGGCTAGATTGTTCAAAAAACAAGCAGTCTATGTATTACCTTTTTATACAATGAGTTACGATGCGTTTGTAATGTGCTACCTGAGTAATTTTTCTGAACGCCGCGAAAAAACAGGGTTCTGCTTATCCCATGTGGCTGTGGTGGAAAAGTGTAAAAGGCTCGTGATGGCATTCGGTCGCTTTGTCAAGCACTTTTGACGATATCTTGCATGTTTTTTGAATAAGCAGGCCCTGAAGGAAATTGCTGCGCTGGGGTGGCTTCTGTATAGTCGCAACCCTCGTATTTCGCATCCTGATTCGGAGGCTTACATGCTGAAAAAAACACCCTTGCATGCCTTGCACCAGCAGGCCGGAGCCCGGTTGGTGGATTTTGGGGGCTGGGAGATGCCCATCCATTACGGCTCGCAGGTTGAGGAACATCATCAGGTTCGCAACAGTGCCGGCATGTTTGATGTCTCCCACATGACGGTAGTGGATGTGGAAGGTGCGGATGCCCAGGCTTTCCTGCGCCGTTTGCTGGCCAATGATGTCGCTCGCCTGACCACTTCCGGCAAGGCGCTGTACACCTGCATGCTCAATGAAAACGGTGGGGTGGTGGATGACTTGATTGTCTACTACCAGTCACCGGAACGCTATCGGCTGGTAGTCAATGCGGCGACACGGGAGAAGGACCTGGCATGGATGAGCCGGCAGGCAGACAGCTTTTCGGTGCAACTGGAGGAGCAGCCACAACTGGCGATGATCGCCGTGCAGGGGCCGGAGGCTGTGGGTCAGCTGTGTGCGGTATTGCCGGATCTGGCCGAGCAACTGCAGGCCCAGCCCCGGTTTTCCGCTTTTGTCCATTTGGAATGGTTTCTTGCCCGTACAGGCTATACCGGTGAGGATGGCTACGAGATTATCCTGCCTGCCGAGGATGCGCCCGGTTTGTGGGAACAGCTGGAGCAGGCGGGTGTGCGCCCCTGTGGCCTGGGTGCGCGTGACACCCTGCGCCTGGAAGCGGGCATGAACCTCTACGGGCAGGATATGGACGAAAGCACCACACCACTGGAATCGGCCCTGGCCTGGACCGTGGCCTGGGAACCTGCCGACCGGGATTTCATCGGCCGCAAGGCGCTGGAGAAACAGAAGGCCGAGGGTGTGCCCCGCAAGCTGGTCGGGCTGGTATTGCTGGATCGGGGTGTTTTGCGCCACGGTCAGGTCGTACAATGTGCAACCGGGCAGGGCGAGATCACCAGTGGCAGTTTTTCGCCTACCATGGGCCGTTCCATCGCCATGGCGCGGGTGCCGGCTGATTGCGAGGCACAGCCGCTGGTGGATGTGCGCGGGCGAAAACTGCGTACAACGGTCGTGCGCATGCCTTTTGTTCGCAACGGTCAGGTTAGCGAAGCGGTGGCCAATACATTGAAAGAGAGTACGGGAGAATGAACATGCAAGAGATACCGGCAGATCTGAAATACTCCACTTCACATGAGTGGGTGCTGGTGGAATCCGATGACCTGGTTCGGGTAGGCATTACCGAACATGCACAATCCCAGCTGGGTGACATGGTATTTGTCGAGCTGCCGGAAGTGGGCATGCAGGTGTCCGCGGGTGATGCCGTGGC
>JALWTZ010000142.1 GCA_026993285.1 Lysobacterales bacterium
GGGTAATGGGCTTGCCGGAACGCTGCGCCTTGTCCGCCAATTCCTGCAGCTTTTCCCAGGCCTCGGCACCATTCTTGTTGGTGATATAGCCAATGCCCAGCCGCTCCAGGGTGTTGATCACCTGTTCACGGGCCACGCTGGAATCATCGGCAAAGAGAATCTTCCAGTGGCGCTCCTCCAGGGAATCGATGCCTTCGAAAATGGCCTCGTCATTGGCCAGCTCGGCGGTTTCCGCCAGCACCTTCTCCACATCCAGAATCATCACGATGCGCTTGTCTTCCAGCTCGGTCACGGCAGTGACCAGCCCGCCCAGGCGATTGGCCATCATCGGTGGCGGCTCCTTGATATCCGCCCAGGCCAACCGCTCGATGGTCTCCACCGAATGTACCAGAAAGCCCTGCATGTGCTTGTTGTATTCGGTGATGATCAGTGTATTGGGCCGCTCCTTGATCTGCACACCACAGAACTCGGGCAGGTTGATCACCGGAATCATGTTGCCACGCAGGGAAATCATCCCTTCCACCGCCGGTGGCATGTCGGGCGCGCGGGTGATTTCCGGCACATGCATGACCTCACGCACCTTGAATACATTGATGCCGTAGATTTCCCGGCGGCCAGAGATTTCATCCTCTCCCAGGCTGAACAACAGCACTTCCAGCCGATTGGCCCCCGCCAACTGTGTGCGTTCATCAACGGACTGTATGAAATTTGTCATGCTGCAATCCCCGTCATCTCGAACCAGAACCTGTCAAAGCCCAGGCAGGACCTGTCAACCCAGCCGGCCACACCGGCACCATGCCCAGACTATCGACCCATGGCGACAAAACTTTAGCCTTAGCCGAACAAGATATGGCACCGCTGCCCCGCATTCCCTGATAATACCCCCATGACAAAGCAGCGCAACCTTTTCATCATCGGCCCCATGGGAGCAGGCAAGACCACCATCGGCAAACGCCTGGCACAAGCGCTGGATCTGCGTTTTATCGACCTGGACCATGCCATTGAAGCACAAACCGGTGCCAGCATCCCGCTGATCTTCGATATTGAGGGAGAGGATGGCTTCCGCAATCGTGAAACCGACATGTTGCGCCAGTGTGTCCAGGAAGATCAGATCCTGCTGGCCACCGGTGGTGGAGCCATTCTGCGGCAGGAAAATCGTCAATTACTGCGCGAACATGGGCTGGTCATCTACCTCAAGACCCCGGTAGACGAACAGATCCGTCGCCTGCGCCATGACCGCAACCGCCCGCTGCTGCAAACCCCTGACCGCCTGGAAAAGCTGCAAGCCATGGCCCGTCAACGCAACCCGTTGTATGAGGAAACGGCTGATCTGATTTTGCACTCCAGCGGTGAATCCGTGGGCCACATGGCTCACAAGGCCCTGCGCCTGATTCGCACCTGTGCCCCCAGCTACCTGCCCGAGAAGGAGCACCGCCATGCATCGCCTGGTCATTCCTCTGGATGAACGCAGTTATCCCATTCATATCGGCCCGCAACTGCTCACCGCCGAGCAGATCCGGCCTTTCATCGGTACCGGCCCCGTACTGGTAGTCAGCAATGAAACCGTGGCACCGCTCTATCTGCAGGCGGTACTGGAAGCCCTGGGCGATCATCCAAACAGCCAGCTCATCCTGCCCGATGGCGAGCAATGGAAAACTCTGGCCACCTGGGAACAGATTCTGCAACACCTGACAACCATCGAAGCCACCAGGGACTGCACCCTGATCGCCCTGGGTGGCGGTGTCATCGGTGACATGACCGGTTTTGCTGCCGCCGCCTACATGCGGGGCGTGCGTTTCGTGCAGATTCCCACCACACTGCT
>JALWTZ010000143.1 GCA_026993285.1 Lysobacterales bacterium
GCCGTCAATGGTGTGTTTCTCCAACGTGTAGCTGCCGCCGGAGGACTGGGCCAGCACCGAAGTGCTGGCCAGTATCCAAAGCATCAAAAGCATTTTCATTGGGCGGCCTCCCTGCTTTCGCTTTCCTCTTCAACAGGGCTTGCCTGCAAGTGGCTGAGTAATTGCTGCTGGTTGGCCTGCAGGGCTTGCAGCGCCTGTTGCAATTGGGCCAGTTTTGTCTTCAAGGCCTGATTTTCCCGCGCCAGTGCCTGAATGGCCGCCAGGGCTACCCCATCGGCATCCACGGTGGCGATATGCTTGTCATCCGCGCCCAGTCCAAAAGCGGCGTAAAAATCCTGCGCCATGGGGCCCAGGTGCAGTGTGCCATCATCCTCCTCCTTGTAGTTCCAGCGCAGGATGGGCAGGCTGATCACCTTTTCCAGAACAGCTTGGGAGTCGATGGACTGGAAGTTGGTCTTGCGGTTGCGGTCCGAGCTGTTGGTCCAGGTACCCCCAGTGCTGAGATAACCACCCGTGGAGGTGTTGATAAACCGGCCACTGGGAATAGATGGGCTACTGTTGGTACCAAACCAGATACCACCGGAAGCCCGTACCAGAAACTGATTGGGGCCGGTGGAAGTCAATGTAGCATTGGATACATCGGCCCAGATAAAGGTACCCTGATCACCATCGGGGTCCCCATTTCCCACAGTAGTCGCATCACGCACGATAGCTTGATATCCCGCCGCAAAGCTGTACTGGCCTCCCGCCTGGTTGCTACGACCGCCCGGCACAGTGGCATACTGGGCATCAGCCACATTCAGTTGTCCACCGCCGATTACAGTGAAATCCTTTCTGGCACTATTAAACTGCCCACCACTAATCACAGAATTCGAGCCACTGGCTGTATTGCCATATCCTCCACCAATCGTGGCAAGGAAAAAACCATCGGCTGTGTTGTTTTCTCCGCCACCAATAACAGCCGTGTTACCTGGAGCAGAATTATTCAGTCCACCACTGATTACAGAATGAGTTCCCGAACTTTTATTGTTGTAACCACCACCAACGACGCTATACACGGAACTGGCGACATTATCACCTCCACCGCTAATGACTGTTGATTGTTCCATAGCATAATTACCCCACCCGCCAGCAACGGTGGCATGAAATTTGGCAATTGTATTGACGCAAAGTTGATCATCATTCTCACCACAGTCGGTCTGATCAAGCCTTCCTCCTCCACCACTTATCGTCGCTCCATATATACTTCCGGAAGTTGCCGCGATTACATTGTTTTTTGAACCAAACAACACATTGGGTTCGTGTTCTGTTCCGTTCACGGCATGGGAAATCACCCCTACCCGCTGGTTATTGACCCGCAGTTCCAGATCATTGCTGTCGGTGGTACCGAGAAAAATACCTGCTCCGGTATTGCCACCCAGTTTCCAGAAGGGGCCATCGCTGGCGGTGCTTGCCGTACTGGCCGAACTGGCAACCCCCGCCTCCAGCGCATACTGGGCATTGGGGTTGAAGCTCAAATACTGCCGTGGAAGCAGTTGGGTATAGCCTCCGGTATCTCCGCCAGGTCGCACATGTACTTCCAGCCAGTAGTCGCTGCCGTCGAAGGTGTTGCCGAAATCCAGTTCCACCTGAAAGATGCCGTCGGTCACCGGTACAGCCGACAGGCTTACGGTGCTGCCCACTTGCGTACCGGCGCTGGCGGCATCGAAGAGCAGGAATTCAAAATCGTAGGTATTGGTGGCCGGGCTGCCGTTGTCGGACAACTGGCCCTGGTAGGTAAATGGCACGGCCTGCGTTGCCGTGGCCCATGCA
>JALWTZ010000144.1 GCA_026993285.1 Lysobacterales bacterium
GGCCGTGGCGGATCCTGCCGATGGCGGCAATCCGCTCGCGCAATAACTGGCATTGCCTGGCCCTGAGCTGTTCCAGGTTCATAGCGGCACCGCCGTGGCCCTGGCGATCTCCTCGATGGGGCGCGGTGGCGCGCTGAGATCCCGCACCACCAGATCCACCGGCATCTCCAGCGCCTCCTCGATGGCTGCTGCAAGACGTGCCTGGTCCATCAGTGACATGTGCGCCGGATACTCGATGTAGATATCCAGATCCCCGCCCCGTCGGCGGTCGTCCGTACGGGAGCCGAACAGGCCCACGAAGCTGGCCTCCGGCGCCAGGCGACGCACGAGGGTGCGGATCGCTTCGATCTGCGCGGGGGTGAGCCTCATGCGTCAACCCTATTTTCGATGGGGCCCGGAGTCAACAAAAGAAAGCACGAAAAAAGGGAGCGCCGAAGCGCTCCCTTAATCAACTCCCGCATCCGAAGATGCCGGGTGATGGTTTCAACTTCGATCAGAAGTTGTGGACCATGCCCAGGGAGAAGGTGTCTTGCTTACGTGCAGCAGCGCCAGCCATGTTGAAGTTGCTGCCATTCAGAGCCATGTCACTTGCAGCATAAATCACGTAAACCTTGCTACGCTTGCTGAAGTTGTGATCCAGGCCAATGGCCCAGGTATCGGTCTTGTCATCCGATTTCCAGGGCTTGTTATCTTTATAAACGGGAATGTTTTTATCCCAATCGGTGCGCAGCCACATGGCCTTCACGACATTGTTGCCAAAGGTATAGGAACCATTGATGGTGTAGGTCTTGTAGTCAATGAAATTGCCATTGGTGTCAGTGAAGCCAGCCAGCGCCCCATCGGCATCCTGGTAGACACCACCGATGTGGAAATTGTTGAAGTCATAGCCAGCACCGATACGCCAGTGTGCAGCATCCGGCGACTTGCCTCCGGCGGTGCCTTCAACCAGGTTATCCAGGCTTTCGTACGCGCCAGCGATGAAAAGCCCGCCATTGGAATACATGGCTGCCAGCGAGTAGGCGCCCGCGAAGTCACCAACGTATTTCTGTCCCTCAACTTTATAATTTCCATCGGGGACGACTGCGGCAGCAAGGGTCAAGCCGCTGAAGCTGGGAGAAACATAAGCAATGGCGTTGTCTGCGCGGATGTCGACAAGACCGCCAGTACCGAGACCAGTACCCTGCAGGTTGTAGTCAGCGATGGTGTCGACAAAAATATCCAGCTTGCCAGTGGACATCTTGGCCGGGGTGTCATGAATGCCATAGAGGAAAGTACCCCAGTTGCCGGCCAGACCAATGTAGCGGTTACGTGCAGACAGTGTGCCCGAGCCACCAGTCATTTTGGTAGCATTGCCATTGGTGACATTGATGCCGCTTTCCAGTTTCCAGATCAGTTTCAGGCCGTTGCCCAAGTCCTCGGAACCTTTGAAGCCGAGGCGGGAAGCACGGCTTTGTACAGCCCAAAGACTACCGTTGGAGCCGGTAGCATCACGGCTGTCCTGGTCCGCATTTTGATAATCGATGGAAGCATGAATCTTGCCGTAGATGGTCACTTCGGCGTTGGCCGCCTGGGTGGCCATGGGCAGGGCGGCTGCCACTGCCAGGGTGAGAAGCTTCTTCTTCATGGTGAATAACTCCGTATTTGAGTTGGTTGAAAGATCGCTGTCTAAGCAGGGGGAATAATAGTCGTTTTTTTGCCCAGTGGCAACAGTTTTTTGCAAAAATATCACGCTGTGCTTCAAGTGTTGCAAAAATGGCACTACCAGGACCGGCTTGACATGGCCTATGTCGTAGCATAGGCTCTTGTTCATGG
>JALWTZ010000145.1 GCA_026993285.1 Lysobacterales bacterium
GCTGGCTGTGTGCGGGTGCTGGCTGTGTGCGGGTGCTGGCTGTGTGCGGGTGCTGGCTGTGTGCGGGTGCTGGCTGTGTGCGGGTGCTGGCTGTGTGCGGGTGCTGGCTGTGTGCGGGTGCTGGCTGTGTGCGGGTGCTGGCTGACGATGAGCCTTCCTTGCAGAAATCGCATCCGTTGGAAGGCGCATAATGTTGCAAGGGTGCATGTCAGGTTACCGGCAGGTATCGAGTGCCGCGAGCCGGATGGTGGTCCCGTGCGTTGCCGAAGAGCGAGAGTGGCGGGATCTATCACCATACGCTCCTGACGGTCGTTTTCCGTCGGCCCGGAACGCAAAAAATAGTCCCGCCCGGCACAGCAATGCAGAATCGAAACGGATTGGAGAGTCCTGATGTTTGTTGCTTTCGCCACCTTGTACGTACTTGCTTTTCAGACCATTTTGCCAGCCATGGTAGTGGGCATTCTTGCTATTGCCGCCTTCCGGGCTGACCTCGGGTTTGTGCGTACGGCATGGACACTGGGCAGTATTGCAGTTCTTTTCGGGGTCTGGAGTGCGGCCATGGTGCCCCTTGCCAAGGCGGGCATCCTGATGCCGCCCGCCAGCGTATTTGCACCTCCCTATGCCATCATGCCGCTGATTATTGGTTCCTTGCTGTTGTGGGCCCTTGGCCGCTTCACGGCCACAGGTCAGCGGCTTCTGGATGGGCTCAGCCAGCGATATCTGATCGCAATTCAGGTCTTTCGCGTCATGGGTGGGATATTCCTGATCGGTTGGTTCATGGGAGACATCCCCTGGCAATTTGCCTTGCCGGCCGGGGTGGGGGACATCTGGGCGGGTATTGCGGCCATTCAGGCTCTGAAAGCCGTTAATCGCTGCCGGCCGGAGACGGACTCCCTGGTTTTGCGGGCCAACATTATCGGCCTGCTTGATTTTGCGGTTGCGGTCATTACCGGACTGATGACGACGGATGGCTTCCTGCATGTTCTGTCGCCGGAAAAATCCAACATCATCAACCTTTATCCGCTGGCTTTGTTTCCCGCCTTCTTTGTTCCCATCTTCATTGCCTTTCACCTGTTTTCCCTTGGGGCATTGCGCCGGCAGCGCCTGCGGGCGCCAGCCGCATGATCCGGGCATGGTGCTTGCGCCTTTTGCCTGTCGTTACCCGAACTGAACGCAGGATGGCCGGGCAAGGTCAGGGTGACTGATGGGATGGAAAACGCAGGTTACCTGCTGATCGGTGCGCCGTGTGGAGTTGGCGGCAAACAGTTCAATTGTGATGAAGTTGGTGCAGGGGGCATTCAAGCTGAACGTTTATCGTTCCATGACCGGTTCAATCGGGACTGAACTTCTGACAGTGTTGCGAGTGGCAAAATGTCCGTGATCGGGAGTTGGTATCCTGTCTTTCCCTCATCGTAACGAACGGTCGCAATATTTCTGCATGACATCACTTGGTTTTGTTTTTGCTGTTTGGCTTTTTCAGCCGCTGTAATATGCTGCCGTTTTTGTACCAATACTATAAAATGCAGTCCATTCGTGCTGATAATTGTCGTTGAAGCATGAAATCGATCGCAGCAGCGGATAACTGCATGTCAATCGATAGGGGGGAGCATCATGAACCAGATCCTGGAAAATCCGACCATACCGGCAGATGAATTTCCAAAGCGCTGGAAGATGGTGCAGCAGATGATGGCAGATCAGAAACTGGATGTTCTGGTGGCCTATGCGGATGATCGCGCCGTTTTTGGTCCGGCTCACGCAAGGTGGATGGCGGATTTCCCGGTTCACTTTGAACCGGTCTGCATTCTGTTTGG
>JALWTZ010000146.1 GCA_026993285.1 Lysobacterales bacterium
GCGGGCCATTGGCGTAGGGCAGGGCGCTGGTGACCAGAATCTTTCGCTTTGCCATGAGGGCTGTCCGATCAGAAGGAAACGGCGTATTGTCGCAAAATCCGCCGCCGAAAGCAGTAGCCCGCAGGGGCAAGGTGATGCGCTAGCTGCCAGCCCGATGGCCGGCAGGCAGCGCGTCCGGTCAGTGTTTGGCGTTGGCAAACAGGCGTGCCAGGGCCAGCTGATTGCGGTTGGAGGCCTGGCGGAAAGTGGTGCCCAAAAGCTCGCGGGCCCTTTCGGTCTGGCCGGAGTGGTGTTCGATCAGTACTTCGGCGGCGGCCAGGTGGAATTCCGCGTGTGCCTTGCGGGCGGCTTCCCACTCCGGCATCTTGCCGAATTTTTTCTTGCCGGGGCCGTATAGCCACATACCCAGTTCGCAATGGCAGTCCTGGGAGATGGTGGCGGTATCCAGCATCTGGTACTCGCCCACGCCATCCAGGGCCTTTTGCAGGCGGCCCTTCCAGGCATCATGGGCGTCCAGCGCGCTGCGCAGGCTCAACCCTTCCAGTTTTTCCTTTTCTGGAATGTCGCTCACGGAAGCGTTGCCGCTCAAAAAGCGGCCCAACAGTTTCTTGAACATGGAACCCCCTCGATTCCCTGTGTTGAACGAATAACACTTCGCCTGAAATGACGAATCGTCAAATTATACAACATTCGCTCTTTTTTTGAACAGTCCGCTTGCAGGCCCTGGATGAGGGGGGTTCGACAAGGCAAAAACCGCTGGCTACACTGTGCGTTGGTCACTTTCCTGGTCCCCCATGCACGCTTTCGGTTTCTGGCGCGATGTACGCCGTACATTTCTGTTGGCCCTGCCAGTGATTCTCGGGCAGGTGGCCACCATGGCCACCGGTTTTGTGGATACGGTGATGGCCGGGCGGCTGGGGCCCTTGGCACTGGCCTCGGTGGCCATTGGCTCGGCCATCTGGTCGGCGGGGCTGTTGTTCCTTTTGGGCGTGTTGATGGCGGTTTCAGCGGCGGTGTCCCAGCTGCACGGGGCCGGCGAGCTGCGCCGTATCGGCTGGCTGGTGCGCCAGGCCTTCTGGCTGGCTGTGGCTTTGGCGGGGCTGTTCTGGCTGTATCTGAAAACGGCCACGCCCATTATTCACTGGCTGGGGGTGGACCCGGCCATTCATCCGCTGGCGGAAGGTTATCTGCAGGGCATTGCCTGGGGCACGCCGGCTTTGGCCGGGTTTTTCGTGCTGCGCTTTTTCTGCGAGGGCATGTCGGTCACCCGTGCCACCTTTTACTTCGGCATGGTGGCCCTGCTGGCGGATATACCGGCCAACTATGTGTTCATGTACGGCAAGCTGGGGTTGCCCGCCATGGGCGCGCCGGGCATCGGCATGGCCACGGCGGTGGTGGAGTGGATCCAGTTTTTCAGCATCCTGCTCTATGTGCGTTTTCGCCCGGATTTGCATGCCACCGGCCTGCTGGGCTGGGCCCGGCCGCAGTGGGCGGAAATCCGCCATCTGCTTCAGGTAGGCCTGCCCATTGGTTTCATGGTGTTTTTCGAGGGCAGCCTGTTTGTGGTGGTGTCCCTGCTGATGGGCACGCTGGGGCCGGTGGTGGTGGCGGCCCATCAGGTGGCCATCAACTATTCTTCGCTGGTATTCATGATTCCCATGGGCCTGGGCACGGCCCTGACGGTGCGGGTGGGCAATGCCGTGGGCCGCGGGGATGCCGATGGCGTGCGCCGGGCCGGCTGGGTGGGGCTGGTACTGGTACTGGCCACCCAGATGCTTTCCGCGGCAGTCATGCTGCTCTTTCCCGCGCAGATCGCCCGGGTCTACACCGCCGACGAGACGGTGATCGCGCTGGTGGTGCAGTTGCTCTGGCTGGCGGCCATCTTCCAGTTGCCCGACGGCCTGCAGGTGGCCGCCGCCGGTGCCTTGCGCGGCCTGAAGGATACCCGCGTTCCCATGCTGGTCAATATCGTGGCCTACTGGCTGGTGGGCATGCCGCTGGCCTGGTGGCTGGGCTTTCACGCCGGCCTGGGCGCGCGCGGGCTGTGGATGGGGCTGATCGCCGGCCTGTCGGTGGCGGCGGTATTGCTGACCTGGCGCTTCTGGCGGCTGACGGTTCATCTGCAACTGCCGCCTCCGGCCGGGGAGGCGGGCGTGCAAAAGGCAGCAGCGGCCCCGTCCCTGTAAGTGGCAGTTCAGGTTTCGAAGCCCTTCAGGGTCTGGTCCAGCGTGTTGGAGGCCTGTGACAGTTTTTCGGTAATTTCATCCAGCTGTTTCAGCGCGTGGATCTTTTCCTCACCCAGCTGGTGCAGTGCATCCACATTGCGATTCATGTCCTGAATGCGCTGGGCCGCATCCTGAAAGCGGTTCAGGGTTTCCTGGGCCAGGCGTACGGTTTCGTCCACGCCGCTGGCTCCTTCCTCGATACGGGTTTCCACCTGCGTGGAAAGTTCGGCCAGCTGTTCGATATTCTGCGCGTTTTGTGCCATGTGGGTACAGGCCTCCTGTACGGAGGTGGCGATCTGGCTGATGGTCTGGTCGATTTCACCCAGGCTGGCCTGTGTGCGTGAAGCCAGTTCTCTGACTTCATCGGCCACCACGGCGAAGCCGCGTCCATGCTCGCCGGCACGAGCGGCTTCAATGGCCGCGTTCAGCGCCAGCAGGTTGGTTTGTTCGGCGATGGAAACAATCAATGAGAGCACATTGCGAATCTGCTCGGTTTGCCCGGCCATGTGCTGCAGGTGCTGGTTCAGGCGGTTTTCAAAATCCACCGCGTCCTTCATTTGCCGGGACATGTCCGCCACATTGGCCCGGGCCTGTTGCAGGGTTTGTTCACTGCGGCTCATGTATTGTTCCACCCGTTCGAAATCCGTCGTGCTGGCCTGGATGATTTCATTGACGCGCAGGGCTTCGTTGCGCACGGTATCCATGCGTTCGCTGTCCCTGGCGATGGTGTGGTGAATGCCCTCGTTGATGGCGCGCATGCGTTCGGTCTGTTCGTGGTTCTGGGCCGCGTTGCTCTTGGCCTGGGTCATGGCTTCCCGGATGGAGGCCATGAAATGGTTGAGGTTGCCGGCCATGGTGCCGGTTTCATCCCGGTTGTCGATACGGACGACCTTGCGCAGGTCATTGTGGTTGTCGGAGAACACCTGGCTGATATGTTGCACGGCCGATGCGGACTGGCGAATGACCATGGCAATGTCGAAAATGGCGATCACCAGCGCCACTCCCCCCAGGGCGATACTGCGCAGCACGATGGCCTGCGGGTCGCTGCCCTGGCTGAACAGCAGGGTGGCGATCTGGGTGCTCACCAGCAGGGCGATGATGCCCAGTACCACGCCGATCAGGGAAAAGGCCATCTTGGCCACATGGCTGAGAAAAGGCTGCCGGCTGGAAAGGGGCAGCGGGCGGGTCCAGTGTTCCAGCAGCAGAATGGACTTGACGAATACCGGCACATTGAACAGAAACACCAGCGGCACGGTGAGCATCTGCCCTACAAAAAAGCTTTCCCGGGTGACGAAATCCTGCCCGCTGACCGCCACCATGGGCCCCAGCAGGGTGTAAAGCAGTTGTGCAACCATGAACCAGTAGGGGTAGCGGGCAATATGCCGGTATACCGTCTCGCTGGGTTGTTGCCGCTCAACGGCCTGTGCGATGGCTTGCAGTTTCCGCTGAAAGAATACCAGCCAGAAAACCGTCACCAGCCCGATGTACAGCAGGGTTGGCCACGAGAAAACAATCTGCACAATCTGCTCCAGGCTGTACAGGTTCAGCAGGTAGACCAGCGTAAACCAGGCCATGGGCGGGATCATGAAACCCAGCAATACCATCAGCAGCAGGCGGTTCTTGGCGGTCATGCGCGTGTCCTTGCAGTTTCAGGGCAATGCAGGTTATCGACCACTTGGGGTTGGGCTTTAGCCGGCCGTTGCCGGTGGCCCGGAGCATGGACATGACGGTGATTGGGCTGCCCCGTTGACCAAGACATCCGGTTTACAGTCGAAGGAGATGGTTGCTAGTATTTTCCCGCCATTTCATGGAGCCGGCTGGCACCGGCATTGCGATCAAGGAGTCTTTATGAACTTTCGTTCGTTTTTTTCCACAAGTTTTTTCCTTCTGGCCGCTTTCTTGCCCAGTATCTCGACCCAGGCCGCCAGCCCGGTCGTCTGTGACCGCTGTTCGGAAAGCGAAATGATGCAGCAGGCGATTCAGGCCAGCGGTCAAGTGGATGCGGTGGTGGTCGTGGACCGGCCCCGTGGGCGCTATTTCCGTTATGTGGTGGCGCGCACGATTCAGCCGGAAAGGGCGGAGATCACCCTGCGGCGGGAGCCGTTGCGGGGGGAGGAGGTCCAGGCCATGGAAGCGGCCTTGCGGGTCTATCGTGACCTGACGCGTTTGAAGCGGGTGGATGTGGCCGCGCTGAGCCTGCCGCCTGTGGCCCGGCCATACACGCATTCCGCGCTGGATTTTGTTGGCAGGCCCATTGCCCGGCGTGCGCTGAACCATGCGGTCAGCGCCCATTTGAGCCAGCAGGTGTTGCCGGACAAGCCGACTCCGGCCTTTGTACTGGCCCTCGGTGGCTTGTTGCAGGCCGGTATGGCGCCGTTGCGGGTGGATTTCCCGGACGGTTCTTCCTGGTCTTTTGGGTTCGAGCAGCTGGAAGTCTACTGGGAAGCACCGGAAGCCCGGTTGGCCTACGGCCTCAAGCCCGAGTCCGGCCGGGATGCCCTGGGCAATCCCATTCCATTTTCCGCCGCTGCGCTGAAAAATTTTTCCATTCAGGGCGAAGAAATCTTGCTGCAGGGCTATCGTGCGCTGATTCTCCGGCTGGGCGGAGCCTTTTCCGGGGATGCGCCCCAGGGCGGTTGTTCAGCCAGCGGGATTCACTGCGATCACAGCCAGTGTGCCCTGGTACAGGACTGTTCCTGAACACTCCAGCCAATCCGTTCAGCCTACTTTCGGCAATGCCTGCCAGCAGGTGGTGTAGCTGGGGGAGCGGTGGTTTTGCTGCATGCCCCAGCCACGGGTTTGAAAGCCCTCGCTGGCCAGGCGCAGGCTGCCCCGGCCAAAGCGTTGGTGGATGGCGTCGAGCGTGGCCTGCAGGGCTTCCCGTTCGGGTGTGTCGGCCGCCGGGCTGAACAGGTCGCCCTGCCGCAGCCCGGCTGCCTGCAGGTTCAGCAGCAGTACGCCGCATTTCTGATAGGCATGGCCCTTGCGGTAGATGCGTTCCAGGGCGCGCTGGGCCAGGCGGGTGAGCCGGGCCAGATCCTGCGTGGGTTCGGGCAGCTCCACGGTGTACTGGTTGCCGTAATAGGGTTCGGCCGCGTGCGGGCTGGTATGCAGAAATACGGCGATGGCGCCGGCCCGGCTGTGCTGGCTACGCAGCTTTTCCCAGGCCAGGCGCACGTGGTGGGCCACCGCCTGCCGGATGGGGGGCAGGGTTTTCAGCCGCTGGCCGAAGGAGCGGGAGGAAAGAATCTGCTGCCTGGGTTGTGGCTGGGTTTCCAGTTGCCAGCAGGCTTCGCCGGCCAGCTCCCGGGCGGTGCGGGCCAGGTTGATGCTGTAGCGGGCCTGCAGCCAGGCCGGGTCGCGCTGGCGCAGGTCCCAGGCGGTGGCGATGCCGTCCTGTTGCAGCCTGGGGACCAGCTTGCGCCCCACGCCCCAGACTTCAGCCACGGGCATGCGCGGCAGTATGGCCTGTTGCACGGTCTGGCCGCGCAGGTCGAACACGCCCCGGGCCCGGGGCGTGCGCTTGGCCACGGCGTTGGCCAGCTTGGCCAGGGTCTTGCTGGGACCGATGCCGATGGAGACGGGAATGCCGGTCCATTGCCGCACGGTCTGGCGGATCTGGCGGGCATAGGTTTCCAGGTGCAGGTGGCGGAAGCCGTCCAGGCCGAGAAAGGCCTCGTCGATGGAGTAGATTTCCATCTCCGGCGAAAAATGGCCCAGCACCTGCATCACCCGCCGGGAAAGGTCGCCGTAGAGGCTGAAATTGGCCGAGCAGACTACCACCCGGTGTTTTTCCAGCGTCTCGCGCCACTGGAACAGCGGCGCGCCCATGGGAATGCCCAGGGCCTTGGCCTCGTTGGAGCGGGCGATGATGCAGCCGTCGTTGTTGGACAGCACCACCACCGGCCGCCGCTGCAATGCCGGGCGGAACAGCCGCTCGCAGGAGGCGTAGAAGTTGTTGCAGTCGGCCAGCGCGAAAACCGGCATGTTCACTCCGCCAGACTGTGGATGACATGGGCCACCACGCCCCAGATCTGCAATTCCTGCCCCTCGCGGATGAGGATGGGGGCGTAATCGGGGTTCTCCGGTTGCAGCACCCAGCCTTGTCCGTCGCGTAACAGGCGCTTGACGGTCAGTTCGCCATCCACCACGGCGATGACCACCCGGCCCGGTTCGGCCTGCAGGGCGCGGTCCACCACCAGAATGTCGCCGGGGTGAATGCCCGCGCCCAGCATGGAATCGCCACTGGCGCGCACCAGAAAGGTAGCCGCCGGGTGGTGGATCAGGTGGCGGTTGAGGTCCAGCGGCTCTTCCAGGTGGTCGTCCGCCGGGGAAGGAAAGCCGGCCGCCACCCGGCTGGTGTACAGGGGCAGAGGCAGGGGCTGGCCGGGCCAGGCCGGTCGGGCCAGGGGCGCTACCTCCCCATCCGTGGCCGCCGGGCCGGGCCAGTGTTCCAGTTGCTGGCGTAGGGCCGGCAGCAGGCTTTCCGGTACGCGAATGGTGCGGGTGGGCTCGCCGTAACGCCCGCCCTTGGGCCGGCCCGCGCCGGGGCGGCGGCCGCCGTGCTGATTTGGGCTCATGGGCTTAATTTGAATTACGTTACAAAATTCAAATGCTAGCATGAAGCACCGGGTTGTCAATCCAATTCAGAAATGTCCCCTTTTCAGCAATTCAGAAATGTCCCCTTTAGACTGAGAGGTTATGGGTTGTGTTTTGAGGTTGTCTGGTCACTCCATGGACGCCGCCAGGGGTGATCAGCAGGAGGTTTCCACAGAGGCCTGTTCTGTTGTCTGATCTTTGCCTGTTCGACGGTGTGGTGAATGCTTTTTTCGTCATTGAGCGGGATAGGAGGCGTACCCTGCTTGAGGATGCGGTATTGGAGGATATGCCCTGCATACAGCACACGGGTAGAGCCATCGAAGGTTTCACAAAGCGTGACCTGGCGGCCTCTGAGGCGATACCCCTTGCCCTGGCCCAGTAGCTGGAATTCCCGGTTCTTGAACTGGAAAGTCAGGTTTTTGGAGAGGGTTCGTGTGTATTGAAGGGAGAGGATCAGCGCCAGTTCCTCGGCACTGTGCAACAGAGGCCGATGGGCGTCGTTGGGGTTTTGGGGCGAGACGGCGAATCGCTGGTTGTAGTGCTGGATGAAGCGGGGAAGGAAAGCATTGGCTGTATCGATATCGGAGATACCCTGCAGGCGT
>JALWTZ010000147.1 GCA_026993285.1 Lysobacterales bacterium
GAGCAGGAACGTTGGACCCTGCCGGGGCGGTTTGAAACGGAAGCCACCCAGAGTCTGCAGCTGAGCCTGGATGGCCGTTGGTTGTATATTCTTGATCACGACGGTGAAATCCTGCCCTGGGACATGAATGACCCGGACAATCCTGCACAAAACAACCGTGTGCGCTTGCCGGGGCAGGCGAGGGTGACCAGTTCGCGCATGCTGCTCGGCGGGCTTTCCCTGCTGGTGGGTGCGGACAATGGCCGCATCTATCAGTTGTTTCCCGTGCGCACCCGGGGAAATGAATATCAGCTCCAGCTGATTCGTGATTTTTCCGGGCTGGATGCTGCCGTCGTGGCCATCTATCCTGAACAACGGCGCAAGGGATTTGTTGCGGTGGACAAGGCCGGTCATGCCGCGCTCTACAATGCCACGGCCCATCGGCTGGTACGCCGGTTTGATGTGCAAAGCGATGCCATTCAGGCCATCACCCTGCCACCGCGTGCCGATGCTTTCTATTTATTGAATGCGCAGGGTCAACTGCATGGCTGGCAGGTGCATAATGAACACCCGGAAGTTTCCTGGTCGGCCCTGTGGGAGAAGGTTTGGTACGAAGGTTATGACCGGCCGGAGTGGATCTGGCAGTCTTCGGCATCGAACAATGATTTCGAACCCAAGTTTTCATTGACTCCATTGGCCTTCGGTACCCTGAAGGGCGCCTTGTATGCCATGATTTTTGCGGTACCGCTGGCCATCATGGGCGCCATCTTCACCGCGCATTTCATGGCGCCGGGCATGCGGAAATCGGTCAAGCCCATCATCGAAATCATGGAAGCCTTGCCTACGGTGATTCTGGGTTTTCTTGCCGGCCTCTGGTTCGCGCCCTGGGTGGAACATCATTTATCCAGCATTTTCGGCTTGCTGGTTTTACTGCCGGTGGGCGTGCTGCTCTTTGCCTGGCTGTGGCAATACATGCCTGACCGGTGGCGGGACCGGGGGCAGGCCGGCTGGCAGGGGCTGGTGCTGATCCCGGTCATCGTGGTGCTGGTCGGCCTGGCCGTGGGGCTGGGAGACGAAATGCAGAACTGGTTTTTCGGTGGGGACTTCCGCCGCTGGCTGACCCAGGAAATGGGGGTCAGCTACGACCAGCGCAACGCCCTGGTGGTGGGTTTTGCCATGGGCTTCGCCGTGATTCCCACCATCTTCACCATCGCTGAAGATGCGATCTTCTCCGTACCCAAGGCACTGAGTTCCGGTTCGCTTGCACTGGGCGCATCCCCCTGGCAAACGCTGATGCGAGTGGTCCTGCCCACCGCCAGCCCGGGCATATTTTCCGCCCTGATGATCGGTTTTGGCCGCGCCGTGGGCGAAACCATGATCGTGCTGATGGCTACGGGCAATACGCCAGTCATGGATCTGAGTGCTTTCAGTGGTTTCCGAACCCTGTCGGCCAACATTGCCGTGGAAATGCCCGAATCCGAGTTGTATTCCACCCATTACCGCGTGCTCTTTCTGGCGGCGCTCGTGCTGTTCCTGTTCACCTTTCTGGTCAACACGGCGGCTGAAACGGTGCGCCAGCGGCTGCGCAGCAAATACAGTTCCTTGTGATGGTGAATTCGATGCGTCAATGGTGGAGACAGGGGGAACCGTGGATCTGGCTGAACGCAGCCGCAGTGGCTGTTTGTGTGCTGATGATCCTGGGCCTCCTGATGCTGATTTCCGCGCGTGGCATGAGTCATTTCTGGCCTCGTCCCGTATTGCAGGTGGAATACCAGCAGCGTGATGGCAGCCGAGTGCATTTCCTTGGTGAGGTGGCTGATCGGGAAAAAGTGCCCGCACAGATTTTGCGTGACAATGGCGAGGCGGTGCCGGAAGAGGTGCTGCAGGTGGAACGCCTGTTACTGAAAACCGGCAATCGCAAGCTTACCGGCAAGGATTTCCACTGGTTGCTGGAACCGCGTATCGAGCGCGTGGACATGCCCAGGGATGCCATGGTGGTGGAGCGGCATGAATGGGGCAACTTCTACGGTTTTCTGCTCGACATTCTGCAGGATGGCCAACGCCAGCATCTGCAGGGAACGGCTCTGCTGGAAGCGCTCAAGGCCAAGGTAAAACTGGCGCAGGCATTGTACGCGCAGATCAAGCACATCGAGAAAGTGGAAATCGGTGGCATCAACTACGAAATGGAGCGTTTGCGCCTGAAAAAACGCCGTCATGAACTGGATGGCGACTTGACTCCGGAGCTGCTGCAACAACTGGACGAGGAAAGAAAGGCGCTGAATGCCCGCTATACGGAACTGGAAAAGGCTCGGAATGTATTGCTGGAGAAATCCACCCATGATGCCTTGCTGTTCCGCACATCCGACGGCCGGGAAGTGACGATTCCAACCCGGGCCGTGGTGCGCTATTTCCAGCCCAACGCCATGGATTTCGGGCAGAAAATCCACCATTACCTTGCCAAACTCTGGGAGTTTGTCAGTGATGAACCCCGCGAGGCCAATACCGAAGGCGGTATCTTTCCGGCCATTTTCGGTACGGTGATCATGGTGATCATCATGTCGATCCTTGTAACACCTTTTGGCGTGATAGCCGCGGTCTATTTGCGGGAATACGCCCATCAGGGGCTGTTGGTGCGCATCATCCGCATCGCGGTCAACAACCTGGCGGGTGTGCCTTCCATCGTCTATGGCGTATTCGGCCTGGGCTTTTTCGTCTACGCCATCGGTGGCAGCATTGACCAGCTGTTTTTCCCCGAGGCGTTGCCGGCACCCACCTTCGGTACCGGCGGCCTGCTGTGGGCCTCGCTGACCCTGGCCCTGCTGACTCTGCCGGTAGTGATCGTTTCCACGGAAGAGGGCTTGAGCCGCATTCCCAAGGCCATCCGCGAGGGTTCGCTGGCGTTGGGCGCCACCAAGGCCGAAACCCTGTGGCGTACCGTGCTGCCCATGGCTTCTCCGGCAATGATGACCGGCATGATTCTTTCGGTGGCTCGTGCCGCGGGCGAGGTGGCGCCACTGATGCTGGTGGGTGTGGTCAAACTGGCGCCCACATTGCCGTTGGATGGCAACGCGCCCTTCCTGCATCTGGACCGCAAGTTCATGCATCTGGGCTTTCACATCTACGATGTGGGCTTCCAAAGCCCGAATGTGGAAGCTGCCCGCCCACTGGTTTATGCCACCGCCTTCTTGCTGGTGGTGGTCATCGTGGCCCTGAACCTGCTGGCCATCTATATTCGTAACCGCTTGCGCGAACGCTACCGTTCGCTGGAACAACACTGAGGCCTATCATGGAATCATCCACTGCCCAGGCAACGCCCCAGCACAATTCGCAGCCCGGTGCTGCCATGGAAGCGCGTAATCTGCGTCTGTTCTATGGTGAAAAACAGGCGCTGAACGGTATCAACCTGCAACTGCTGGATAAAAAGGTCACTGCTTTTATCGGCCCCAGTGGCTGTGGCAAATCCACATTGTTGCGCTGTTTCAATCGCATGAATGATCTGGTGGACAATTGCCGTATCGAAGGAGAGATCCTGCTGGAAGGTACGGATATCTACGCACCTGGCGTGGATGTGTCCGAGCTGCGCCGGCGGGTGGGCATGGTGTTCCAGAAACCCAACCCCTTCCCGAAGTCCATTTATGAAAACGTAGCTTACGGCCTGCGCCTGCAAGGCATCAACAAGCGGCGTGTACTGGATGAAACCGTGGAATGGGCGCTCAAGGGCGCGGCCCTGTGGGATGAGGTCAAGGACCGTCTCAATGACAGCGCATTTGGTCTTTCCGGTGGCCAGCAGCAGCGGCTGGTCATCGCCCGTGCCATCGCGGTCAAGCCGCAGGTGCTATTGCTGGATGAACCGGCATCCGCGCTCGATCCCATTTCCACCCTGAAAATCGAGGAACTGATCGCCGAGCTCAAGGAAGAATTCACCATCGCCATTGTTACTCACAACATGCAGCAGGCGGCTCGTGTCAGCGATTACACGGCCTTCATGTACATGGGTGATCTGGTGGAATATGGTGAAACCAGCCTGATTTTTACCAACCCGGTACAGAAAAAAACCGAGGACTATATCACCGGCCGTTACGGATGAGGAACCCGACACAGTCTGGTCGGTCAAAACAATTCAAGATAGATCAAGTGCATACAGGTAACCGCTCATGGATCGCAACGACTTAAGCCAACACATTTCCACCCAGTACAACGAAGAGCTGGAAGATATTCGCAGCAAGGTCATGGCCATGGGCGGGTTGGTGGAAGAGCAACTGGAAAGTGCCGTGCAGTCATTGGTGGAAATGGATGCCGATACTGCCCAGCGTGTGGTGGAATCGGATTACAAGGTCAATGCCATGGAGGTGGAGCTGGATGAGGAGTGCACCATGATTCTGGCTCGTCGGCAACCGGCCGCCGGCGACCTGCGCCTGATTATCGCGGTGATCAAGACCATTACCGACCTCGAGAGAATCGGGGATGAAGCCGAGCGAGTGGCCCGCATGGCCGAATCCATGGCCGGGCGTACTTTCGACAAGGGCATCATGGCGGAAATGGAACATATGGGCGAGCTGGTGCAGGACATGCTGCATCGGGTACTCGATGCCTTCGCCCGCCTGGATGTGCAGGAAGCCATTGCCGTGGTGAAGAAGGATGAGAAGGTGGATATCAAGTACGATTCCCTGCTGCGGCAAACCATCACTTACATGGCTGAAGACCCACGCATGATTCCCCTGGCCCTCAACATGCTCTGGGCCGCCCGTTCACTGGAGCGGATCGGTGATCGTTGCCAGAATATTGCCGAATACATTCTCTATCTGGTCAAGGGCAAGGATGTTCGTCACACGCATCTCGACCAGGTGTTGAAGGAAATGGACGAGGAACGGGCGGGTAAGTGATCGTCCTCAATCAGTGAACCTGACCAAAAGGTGGCAATTATGGCCACCTTTTTGGTTTGTGGATCCAGTAAACACGCTTCATGTGGCCATCCTGCGGCTTCTGCGCCCTGGCATGGTGATTGCTTGAAGGTTTCTACCATCCCACAGAGCGTACGAAAATGAAATTCAAAATCCTTCTTGTCGGCTGGTTGGCGCTGGTTTCACTCAGCGTGCAGGCAGGCAACCATCAAAACACGATCAACGGGAACATTACCCTGGCGGCTGGCGAGCAGGCGGATGCACTGCAATCGATCAGCGGAAATATTCACCTGCAGGAAAAATCCCGTGCCGGTCATGTGGAAACCGTAAACGGCAGCGTGCAACTGGATACCCTGGCTCGTTCCGGGCGCGTGGAAACCGTCAATGGCAATATTGCACTGGCCAGGGGTGCACGCGTGCGGTCCATTGAAACGGTCAATGGAACGGTGAGCCTGGAGCCAGGCGCACGGGTGGAAGACCGCGTGGAAATGGTCAATGGCCGGGTAATGTTGCAGGAAAACAGCCAGGTAGGCGGTGATGTCGAACTGGTCAATGGCCGGGTTACGGCAAAAGATGCGGAGATCCAGGGGCAGATCTCACTGGTCAATGGCCAGATCGAGTTGCGCGGAAGCACGCAAGTGGGCGGCATTCATGTGCACAAGGCCAAATCCGGCTGGTTTTCCGGCAACAGCTCGCAGCGCAAGCCACGCCTGATCATCGGCCCGGATGTCGTAGTAAGTGGTGATATCGTGCTGGAACAGGAAACCGACCTCGACGTGGATCCGGCAGCGAAGGTGGGTGAAATCCGGCGTTTGTATCTTCAGTAACTGCAGTTTGATTCGGTCCAGGGAAGGACAGGATCAGCTGGAAAAATGCTGATCGAGCTTGTCCAGTATTTTCAGTCCTTCCTCCGCGTGGCCGCAGGCTGCCAGTGCGCGAAACCTGACTTCACTATCGAATTCTGCAATGGCCTGGGTGGAGAGCTCTTCAATCAATTTGTTGACGCTCATGCGCCTGTGCTTTGCCAGCGCTTTCAGTCGGCCATGTTTGTCATCGGGCAAACGGATGGTTAAGGTGGCCATGATCCTATTTCTCCAAAAATGTAGCAGGTGTCACAATCTGTAAACAGGGAAAGTTCAGTTCAGTCTTGCTCAAATCTTTGATGTTGTTCGTAATGATATGGCTTGCATTGCCAGCCAAAGCCAACTCGATCAAGAAATTATCTCCTTCATCGGGAACATTGGGCCGCCACAGGTAGTATACGGGCACCCATTGGCATGTGCTGTAAAATGCTTCCAGCAATGTTCTGATTTCAGCAGTGGAGAGCGGGCAAGCGTCAAGGATGCTCGCTCTTCGGGATACCGCCTCATATTCATTGAACAATGCATTGCTGATCAATGGCTTGTGCACACTTTCCAAACAAAGCCTTAACAGCTTTCGGCTGAGCCCTTTGGAACTGATCAGGGCACTGATAAGCACACTGGTATCCACAACAATCGTCTTGGACATACAGTAAATGGTAGCACATGCGCTATCAGTGCATACAGTGTGGGTGGCCTGTTGCTGAAAAACCGGATCAAAGAGACTGGGGACTGTCAGCGCGAAAATGCGCCCCAACGGAGTCAGTCCTTTCCAGCGCCGCCTGCAGAATACCGCGTGCCAGATGACAGGCGGCATGGTGTTCCGGCCGGTTGTCCAGTGCCATCAGGGTGGCCAGGCCGGCCTCCAGCCCCTGCGTATCCCGAATGATGCCGGCATGCTGCCAGAGCAGGGCACGCAGGCCGGCGGGTACGACGGGCCGGGTTGCGGGCAGGGTGGATATGGTGGTTGGGGTTGTTGCGGCGCTTTCCGCCAGTGCTGACTGCCCGGCGCGCCGGCCGAAAACCACCCCTTCCAGCAGTGAATTGGAGGCCAGCCGGTTGGCCCCGTGCACGCCGGTGCAGGCTACCTCGCCGCAGGCAAAGAGGCTGGGCAGGGTGGTGCGGCCATCCAGATCGGTGTGCAGGCCGCCCATGGTGTAATGGGTGGCGGGGGTGACGGGAATGGGGTCGTGTAGCGGGTCGATGCCGGCCTGCGCCAGCCGCGCGTGAATCCCGGGAAAGCGTTGGCTGAAGCGCTCGCCGGGATGCTCGCTGGCATCGAGAAACACGCGATGGCCTGCCTGTAACTGCTTCCAGATACCCCGGCTGACGATATCCCGTGGCGCCAGCGCGCCCAGCGGATGTTGCTGGCGCATGAAGGCTTCGCCCTGTTCGTTGACCAGTTCGGCTCCCTCGCCACGCACCGCTTCGGAAATCAGCGGCAACGGGTCCTGCTCGCACAACAGGCAGGTGGGATGGAACTGGACAAATTCCAGATGCCTGGCCTCGGCACCGGCCAGCATGGCCAGTGCCAGCCCCAGGCCGTTGGCCAGTGGTGACACGCTGGTACGGGCATACAGCCCGCCATAGCCACCGGTGGCCAGTATGGTGCTGCCGGCCTGGATGAACAATGGCGTGCCGTCGGGCTTGAGAAAATCGGCACCCAGCACGCGGCCGTT
>JALWTZ010000148.1 GCA_026993285.1 Lysobacterales bacterium
TCAAGCTGCCTTCGAATTTCAGGTGTGCGCTCAACAGGGCGCAGGCAGCCAGCATCTCCCCGAGGTATTGCTGTACCAAGGGCGGGTCATCGCGTTTGGCCTGCACACTTTGCCAAACCGGGTCCAGGCGCGCTACACAGCCGCGCACGGGGTGCCGCTCGAACAAAAAACACTGTACATAACCGGACTGGGACATCACTAGACTCTCGAAAAGGTTCAGCTGCCGATATGGGGCCTATCGCTGCAAAAACAAGCGCCGGCACGGGGTGAGATCAGTATAATTGGCCGTCTGCATATCCAACTGAGCTGAACACGATGCCCCTGCAATTATTCAACAGCGAAAGCAAACAGAAGGAAACCTTCCAGCCCATGGATCCCGAACGGGTCACGCTCTATCTGTGCGGCCCCACCGTCTACAACTACACCCATATCGGCAACGCCCGTCCGGCGGTGGTCATCGATGTGCTCTTTCGCCTGCTGCAAGCCCGTTACCCACGGGTGGCGTATGCCCGCAACATCACGGATGTAGACGACAAGATTATCCAGGCCGCGGCCGAAGAAGGCATTGACATCCAGCAGCTGACCGAACGCTATACCCGGGCCTGGCATGAGGATATCTCCCGGCTGGGGGTACTGCCGCCCACGGTGGAACCAAGAGCCACGGAACACATGGCAGAGATGATCCGCATGATCCAGGTGCTCATCGAGCAGGGCCATGCCTATGTGGCGGAAGGGCATGTACTGTTCGATGTTACCCGGTTCGAGGGCTATGGCCAGCTCTCCCACCGCAAGCTGAAAGACATGCTGGCCGGCGCGCGGGTGGAGGTGGCCGGCTACAAGCAAAACCCGGGCGATTTCGTGCTGTGGAAACCCTCCACTGACGAACAGCCCGGCTGGGACAGCCCCTGGGGCCGTGGCCGGCCCGGCTGGCACATCGAATGCTCGGCCATGTCGGAAAAGCACCTGGGCGAAACCATCGACATTCACGCCGGTGGCCGCGACCTGCTCTTTCCCCATCATGAAAACGAGCGCGCCCAGAGCATGTGCGCCCACGGCGGCAAAACCTTTGCCCGCTACTGGGTGCACAATGCCATGATCAATGTGGACAACGAGAAAATGTCCAAGTCCCTGGGCAATTTCCTGCTCACCCGTGAATTGCTGCAACAGCACCCCGGCGAACTGCTGCGCTTCATCCTGCTCACCGCCCATTACCGCAAGGTGCTGGACTGGACCGACGCGCTGGTGGCCCAGTGCCGCACCCGTCTGGACCGCATGTACAACAGCCTGCGGCAAGTGGAAGACCTCGCCGTGCCCGACGAGCTGTTGCTGCCGGATGAATCCGTGCTGACCGCCCTGGAAGACGACCTGAACACCCCCGAAGCCCTGGCGGCGCTGAATGAATGCTTCCATGCGCTGAACAAGGCACAGGATGAGGAGGAAAAACGCAAACTGAAAGGGCGCATACTCGCCAGCGCCACCCTGCTGGGAATACTGCAGCAGGAACCGGCCCAATGGTTTGCCGGTGATGATCAGGCGCTGCCCATGCCGGAGGCGGAAATCGAACAGAAACTGGCCGAGCGCACCGTTGCACGCCAGCAGCGGGACTTTGCCCGGGCCGATGCCATCCGTGACGAGCTGCTGGCGCTGGGCATCGTCATTGAAGACAGCCCGGAAGGGCCCAAGTGGAGACTGAACCGATGAATATCGACGAAGCACAACAGGCCATCATCGATGAATTTGCCTTTTTCGATGACTGGATGGAGCGTTACCAGTATCTCATTGACCTGGGTCGAAAGCTGCC
>JALWTZ010000149.1 GCA_026993285.1 Lysobacterales bacterium
CGCCTGGATCAGTTGCTGGCTCATCACTGGCCGGCCTTCTCCCGCAGCCGGCTGCAGGCCTGGTGCAAGGACGGCAGCATACTGGTGGACGGCAAGCCCGCCCGCCCCGCGCAGAGAATGAAGGGGGGTGAACAGGTCACCCTGCGGGCGGAATTGCCGGAAGAAGGGCGGGTGGAAGCCCAGGACATCCCGCTGGATATCATCCATGAAGATGAACAGATACTGGTGATCAACAAGCCGGCCGGCCTGGTGGTGCACCCAGCAGCCGGGAACCCGGATGGCACGCTGATGAACGCGCTGCTGCATCATGACCCTGGCCTCAATGCCGTGCCCCGCGCCGGCATCGTGCACCGGCTGGACAAGGACACCTCCGGCCTGCTGGTGGTGGCACGCACCCTGCAGGCCCACAAGTCGCTGGTGGATCAGCTGCAAGACCGCACGGTGCACCGGGAATACTATTGCGTGGCCTACGGCCAGGTGATCGCCGGCGGCACCATCGACCTGCCCATTGGCCGTGACCCTGCCGACCGCACCCGCATGACCGTGGTGGATGAAGGCAAGGAGGCCATCACCCATTACCGGGTGGAAGACCGCTGGCAGCATTTCACCGGCCTGGAAGTCCACCTGGAAACCGGCCGCACCCACCAGATTCGCGTGCATCTGAACTGGATCGAGCACCCGCTGCTGGGGGATCCGGTCTATGGTGGCCGCCTGCGTCTGCCGCGTGGCGCCAGCGAACCCCTGAAACAGGCTCTGCAGGGTTTCCGCCGCCAGGCTCTGCACGCGCGCAAGCTTTCCCTGGTGCATCCGGGCAGTTTCGAGGAAGTGACCTTCGAAGCGCCGCTTACCGAAGACCTGCGCCAGCTTCGCCAGGTGCTGGACGCGGAAGATGGGCTGGCATCCGCTTGAGCTGAACCAGCCCGACAACATTCATCTGGGCTATACCACCCGGGATGGTGGCGTAAGCGCGCCGCCCCGGGACAGTTTCAACCTCGGTCTGCATTGTGGCGACCGGCCGGAAGCGGTGGCGGAAAACCGCCGCCGGCTGGCTGAACAGGCCGGGGTGGAACCGCGCTGGCTGCGACAGGTACATGGCTGTGCCGTGGCGGCGCATCCGGTGGATACACCCGAAGCGGACGCGGCCTGGACCGACCGGCCAGGCCAGGCACTGGCGGTACTGACCGCCGATTGCCTGCCGGTGCTGTGCTGGTCGGAGCGGGGAGACTGGGTGGGCGTGGCCCATGCTGGCTGGCGAGGGCTGGCTGCCGGCGTCTTGCCGGCCCTGCTGGCCGCCGCGCCGGTCTCACCCGCGCGACTGGGCTGCTGGCTGGGCCCGGCCATCGGCCCGCAAGCCTTTGAGGTGGATGAGCCGGTATGGGCGGCTTTCAGCCATTGGTCCGGTTCCTGGCAGGCGGCCTTCCGGCCCACCCGGCCCGGGCACTGGCAGCTGGATCTGTTCGCCCTGGCCCGCCTGCAATTGCGGCAGCTGGGTGTGGGACGGATTCTCGGCGGTGGCCTGTGCACCTACAGCAACCCGGAACGCTTTTTTTCCTACCGCCGGGACGGGCAGACCGGGCGACAGGCGGCGCTGATCTGGCTGGCCCGCTCTGGCTGACCTGATCTGGCCGGTCCGATACGGCGCCCGGGGCGCGATCAGCCCTGCTGTTGCAGCCAGTCCTCCAGCATCAGGCGGGCGGCCATGCCGTCCAGCTGCCCGGCTTGCTTGCGCCGGGTCAGGCCCTGCTGCCGACCGCTCTTGTACCAGCTGCGCGCCGCCTGGGTGCTGTGCCGTTCATCCCAGTGGGTGACCGGCAGGCCAACGCGCTCGCCCAGTGCCGTGCCGAAACGGCGGGCCTGCTGGCTGATGGGGGTCATTTCCCCTTCCGGGCCCAGCGGGGCGCCGATGACCAGCAGCTGCGGCTTCCATTCGGCGATCAGGCTTTCCAGCCGCTGCCAGTCCGGCTCGTTCTGTACGGCGGCCACGGTGGCCAGTGCTTGGGCGGTGCCGGTCAGGGTCTGGCCCACGGCCACGCCGATCTTGCGATGGCCATAGTCGAAACCCATGACCACCTGTGCCGGGCCGTTCATGCGTGGCCGGAATCCGGGTAGATACTGAAAATGTCCACACCGGCCCGTTTTGCCGCGGCTTCCCAGCGCTTGCCGCAGGGGGTGTGGAAAACCACTTCCGGATCACTGGGGCCGGTGAGCCAGAAGTTGTTTTTCACCTCTTCTTCCAGCTGGCCGGGGCCCCAGCCGGCAAAGCCCAGTGCGATGAGATACGCTTGTGGGCCATCGCCCCGGCCAATGCGGTAGAGCAGGTCCAGCGAGGAAGTCATCTGGAATTGCGCATTGATGGGCAGGGTGGCCTCGCCGGGGTCATCCAGCGGCGGGTGGAGGATGAAGCCGTTGTCTTCCTGTACCGGCCCTCCGGTCATCACCGGTTCATCGGCCCGATGCGGGTCGATATCGTGCTGGTCCAGTTGTTGCAGCAGTGCCCCCAGGGTGGTGTCGGAAGGATGGTTGATCACCAGCCCGAGCGAGCCTTCTTCGCTGTGCGAGCAGACCAGCACCACCGAGCGGGTGAAGTAGGGGCCGGCCAGGCCGGGCATGGCGATGAGAAACTGGCCGGTGAGCTGGTTGAAATCCTGTGCCTGTGTCATTGACTGGAACCCAAACGGTTGCCTGGAAGATATTGCCAGGTTCTGGTGATGTTCAGTATATCCGTTTCCTTGAGAATGTCCCGGGGCAGGGGGGCGAAGGGGGCGGCCAGGCGGATGATGCGCAGGGTGGCTTCGTCCAGCACCCGGTGGCCGGAAGGCTGCAGGATTTCGATTTCCACCACCCGGCCTTCGGCATCCAGCGCCACGGAAACCACCAGCGAGCCGGTGAGGTGCTGGCGGCGGGCCTGGTCGGGGTAGTTGAGGTTGCCTACCCGTTCCACCTTTTTCACCCAGGCCTGCATGTAGGCGGCATAGATGCTTTCACGGGTGTTCGCAGAGATGAACTTGCGCCGCGGGCGCTTGGCATAGCGCTTCAGATCCTGGTTGATTTCCGCTTCCAGACGGGCCAGATCCATGCTTTGTTGCAGAATCCTGCCGGCATCGGTTCGTGGCTTGGGTCGGGGTTGTTTCTGCTCCAGGGCCGTTGTGCGTTGCCGGTTGTTCCGGCTGGTCAGCTCCGGCGTCTGCTGGCGTTGTTCGGCACGAGGCTGCTCATCACGCCGCTTTTGTCGTACCAGCCCCTTCCGCAGGGGAGAGGGGCCGGCTACCGGGCTTTGTGGCCGGTCAGGCTCGGCTTCGGTACCGCCGCCCTGTTGATTGGCCTGGGCGAGAAAATCGGCTTTCTCCGGTGCCTGTTCACTGCGCTTGTGTACCAGGATGACATCCAGTTCGGGCAGGGGTGGCTCTTTCGGCTTCAGGCTGGCGGAAAAGCCGACACCAAGAATGAAAATGGCATGCAGGACGATGGCCAGCGTCAGGCTGATACCAAAGCGGTCCTTGTCACTGACATCAGGAGCGGGGCGCATGAGCCTGTTCAATGGCATCCAGCAGCTGGCCGGCAATGTTCAGGCCAAACTGCCGGTCCAGTTCGCGTATGCAGGTAGGGCTGGTGACATTGATTTCCGTCAGCCAGTCACCGATCACATCCAGCCCGGCGAAGAGTACGCCCCGGCGGCGCAGCTCCGGCCCCACTTCTCGTGCAATCCACTCATCGCGTTCGGACAGTGGCTGGCCCCGGCCACGGCCGCCTTTGGCCAGGTTGCCGCGAAAATCCTCCTTCGAGGGAATGCGTGCCAGGGCATAGGGTACCGGCTCGCCGTTGACCAGCAGAATGCGCTTGTCACCCTCGCTGATTTCCGGCAGATAGCGCTGGGCCATGATCAGATGCCGGCCTTCCGCTGTCAGGGTTTCGATGATGACATTGAGGTTGGGGTCCTGGGCCGAGGAACGGAATATGGAGGCACCACCCATGCCATCCAGTGGCTTCAGAATGATGTCACCCTGTTCGGCCGCGAAGGCACGCAGGTGTTCCCTGCTGGCGCTGACCAGCGTGGGTGCGCAGCATTGGGGAAACCAGGCGGTGAAAAGCTTTTCATTGGCATCCCGCAATGCCTGGGGATGATTGACGACCCGTGCGCCCAGGTCCTGTGCCCGTTGCAGTACATGGGTTGCGTAGATGTAATCCATGTCGAACGGTGGATCCTTGCGCATCAGGATGACCAGATCCGGCTCCAGTTCCCGGATGGTGGCCGGGCCAAGCGGCAGATATCGAAAGTGCACGGGCGGGCCATCCCGGTATTCCAGCTCGATTTCCGTGGCCAGTGCCTGCGGGCGCCCATCCCGCAGTTCCAGGGCATGGGGTTGTGTGTAGAGTACCTGCCAGCCTCTGTGGCGGGCTTCCAGCAGCATGGCCAGGGTGGAATCCTTGACCGGGTTGATGCCTTCCAGTGCATCCATCACAACCAGCAGCGTTTTCATCAATAGACCGGGTTTCCAGAATCACAGAGGCGCTATTGTACCCCGTGCCGACTGCCAGCAGTAAAAACATGGACGCATCTATGAACAAGGGGCGTTTTTTTTGCTATCCTCGGAAATTGCTGAAACTTCGGCCATTTGGCCGCTATAGTTCGATAATTTTCTAGGCACTCGATGTTCGGGGGCCGCTTGACTAGCGAAGGGAAGGGTTTCTGTGGAAGCTACGGCAAACGAAGAAGAGTTCACCGGGCTGAAAGTGATGGTGATCGACGACAGCAAGACCATCCGCCGCACGGCGGAATCCTTGCTGAAAAAGGCCGGTTGTGATGTGGTTACGGCCACTGACGGGTTCGAGGCGCTTTCCAAGATCGCCGACCACAAGCCGGATATCATTTTTGTGGACATCATGATGCCGCGACTGGATGGCTATCAGACCTGTGCACTGATCAAGAACAACAGCATGTTCAAGCAGACGCCGGTCATCATGCTGTCGAGCAAGGATGGCCTGTTCGACAAGGCGCGTGGGCGCATCGTTGGTTCCGAGGAATATGTCACCAAGCCCTTTACCCGGGACGAATTGCTTGGCGCCATTCGCAAGCATGCCCGCACTCACTGACCGCCCGTCTTCCGGGGGAGAGGATTTGCATGCAGGTACAGAATGAAGCATTTGCACTGTTGCAGGATCTGGAACGCCGCAGTCTGATTCATGCGGTGGGTCTGCCGGAGCAGGAGGGCGCCGGGGATGCCTGGACGGGGGTGGGTTTTCGCCTGCATGGGCAGGCACTGGTGGCCGCCATCGACGAGATTGCTGAAATCATGCCCCTGCCGCCGGTGACGCCTGTACCCATGGCCCAGCCCTGGGTGGTTGGCCTGGCCAATGTGCGGGGCACATTGATTCCCGTGATTGATTTGCATCACTATCTGTTTGGCGTGCCCATGGACCGCAACAAGCGGAGCCGGGTGCTGGTCGCCCGGCATGAAAGTGGCGATGTGGGTCTGCTGGTGGAAGAGATGCTGGGCCAGCGTCACTTTACCACCGAGGATGAAACCGAAACGCCGCTGGTGGACGAGCCCATGCAGCCACTGGTGGAAGGCGCGTTGCAACAGGGAGAGGCGATCTGGGCCCGTATTCACTTTGATCGCCTGTTCGAGCAGGACCGATTCATGCAAGCCGCCGCCTGACAGGGTGGCCTTTGAAAACTGGGGAGTTTTTTTATGAGTAGCACCGCAGCCAATGTAGGCGAATCCCGTTCCACCATCAACTTTCTCTTTGTACTGTTGGTGGTTGTTCTGGTCGCTGTTCTGGGCAACTTCCTCTGGTTGGGTCTGAAAAACGTGGATGACCGGATTTATTTGCAGAATACATCCGAGATCCAGATCATGTCCCAGCAGATGGTCAAATACGCCAGGGAATCGGCGCGAGGCAACTACGATGCCTTCAACGAGCTTCGGGCCATCAAGAAAAAGCTGCAGGAAGATGTCGATAATGTCACCAAGGGCAATGAAGATCTGGGCCTGCCCCCGCCACCGGCAGCCGTGGCCGACGAGGTGCACGAGCTGGAACAGACCTGGAAGCCCATGGCCGAAGCGGCTGACCTGATTCTTTCCAAGGAAACGGTCATTTCCGAGCTGGCGGAAACCATTCAGCGCTTCAACCAGAACATGTCGGTGTTGCAGACCCGAGCCGACATGATGAACCAGATGCTGACCAAGAAGCGGGTGCCTGCGCGAACGGTATACATCTCCAGTCAGCAACTGGTGCTGGCCAACCGGATGTTGAAGGAAGTGGCCGATATCCAGTCCGGTGGCCCGGAAGCGGTCTCGGCGGCGGATGCCTTTGGCCGGGATGCCGCGGCTTTTGGGCGCATCCTGACCGCGCTGCTGGACGGAGACAAGGAACTGGGCGTCAAGGCCATTACCGACCAGGAAACCCTGAAATTGCTGGGTGGTGTGTACAACGCCTTTGAGGAAATCAGCCAGGATGTGGAAAACATCCTGCAATCGGCCACCCAGGTGTTCGATGTGACCGAAGCGGCGGAAAACATCTTCCTCGATTCGGAATCCCTGCGTTTGAATGCGGAACAACTGGCCGCTGCCTACACCGCCCATGCCGAGCAACGGTTGCTCCCCTCCGTGCTCTCCGGTCTGGCCATTGCCGCCATAGCGGCATTGCTGATTCTGATCATTGCCTGGATGTTCTACCGTGAGCAGGTACAACGCCGGCGAGTGACCGAACAGCTCAACCAGCGGAATCAGGAGGCCATTCTGCGTCTGCTGGATGAAATGGGCTCCCTGGCCGAAGGTGACCTGACCGTGAACGCCACGGTGACCGAAGACATCACCGGGGCCATTGCCGACTCGGTGAACTTCGCCGTGGAAGCGTTGCGCAGCCTGGTGACCACCATTAACGAAACCGCCGAGCTGGTGGCAACCTCCGCCCAGGAAGCCCAGGCCACGGCCACCCATCTGGCCGAGGCTTCCGAGCATCAGGCCCAGCAGATCACCGCGGCATCGGCGGCGGTGAACGAGATCGCTGTCTCCATTGACGAGGTTTCCAAGAACGCGGCGGAATCCGCCGACGTGGCCCAGCGCTCGGTGGCCATCGCCCACAAGGGTGCCGAGGTGGTGCGCCAGAGCATCGAGGGCATGGATGACATTCGTGAGCAGATTCAGGAAACCTCCAAGCGAATCAAGCGCCTGGGTGAATCCTCCCAGGAGATCGGTGACATCGTGGAACTGATCAACGACATTGCCGAACAGACCAACATTCTCGCCTTGAACGCGGCCATCCAGGCCTCGTCGGCCGGTGAGGCCGGTCGAGGTTTCGCGGTGGTGGCCGATGAAGTGCAGCGACTGGCCGAACGCTCCACCAACGCCACCAAGCGAATTGAAACCCTGGTGAAAACCATTCAGGCCGATACCTTCGAAGCAGTGAAATCCATGGAAGAAACCACTGCCGAGGTGGTCAGCGGAGCCCACCTGGCCGAGAACGCCGGTGAAGCCCTGAACGAGATTGAAAAGGTGTCCAACGACCTGGCCGACCTGATTCAGAACATCTCCGAGGCGGCGCGGCAGCAGTCGGCCGCGGCCACCAACATCTCCGGCACCATGAACGTGATTCAGGAAATCACCACCCAGACCTCGGCCGGTACCGAGCAGACGGCCGAATCCATTGGTCGCCTGGCGGAACTGGCGACGGAATTGCGCAAGTCGGTAGCCGGCTTCAAGCTGCCGGGATGATCGGGTATTTCAGGTTATGGTGCGTACCGCCTCGCTGAGACAGTCCGAATTGATGGCTACTGATGGAGCAGCCATGGACGATCACAGCTTTTACTGGTGGTCCAAGAAACTGGAGGAGCGTGCGGGTATTGTCATTCCCGCCAGTCGCAAGCAGTTTCTGGCCAGCAACCTGAACCAGCGGGTGCGTGCCAACCGTTGCCAGAACGAGGAGGAATACTATGCCCGCGTGCTGGAAGGTCCGCTGGGTGCGCGGGAGTGGGCGCAACTCATTGATTGTCTGACGGTACACCAGACCCATTTCTTTCGTCACCTGCCGTCCGTGGAACTGGTTCGCGCCGAGGCCCGGCACTGGTACGCGGAAAGTCAGGGGCGCAAACGGGAACTGCATGCCTGGAGTGTGGGTTGTTCTACCGGTGAGGAAGCCTGGACCCTGGGCATGATCCTGGCCTCGGAAGCGGCCAGTTACCAGCGGGCCTACTACAGCGTACTGGGAACGGATGTCAGTCAGCCGGCACTGAGTCTGGCCCGTCAGGCCCGCTATGATCGGGAGCGGTTGCGGGAGATACCCGGAAACTACCGCGAGCGCTGGTGTCTGGAGGATGACCTGGGTTTCAGTATCCATCCGGATCTGCGTCGCCGGGTGGCCTTTGCCACCCTGAACCTGCTGGATGACAGCGCGGCCCCCGTTTTGTCCAACCTGCATCTGATCTATTGCCAGAATGTACTGATCTACATGCCGCGCCGGACGCGGCATCAGATTCTCAACCGTTTTGCAGCCCTGCTGCGCCCCGGTGGGGTGTTGTTGTTGGGCCCTGGAGAGGTCATGACCTGGGAGCATGAAGATATGGAAACCATTGACAACCCCAGAACCCTGGCCTTCCGGCGAAGAGAAAGAGGAAAACAAGCATGAAACTGCAGCAGGAAATCGACCACTCCACGCTGAGCTGGGTCAAGAACGAGCTGGATCTCACCCTGAAGCAGGCCATCGAGGCACTGGAGGCCTATTCCGAAGACCGGGATGACAGCAGCCAGATGCGCTTCTGTGCCACCTATCTGCACCAGGTACAGGGCACGCTGCGCATGGTGGAACTGTATGGCGCTGCCCTGCTGGTGGAGGAAATGGAGCAGCTGGCCGTGGATCTGCTGGAAGGCCGGGTGGATGATGAAGAGGCTGCCTTCGATGTGCTGATGCGTGGCATGGTGCAATTGCCGGACTACCTCGATCGGCTGCTGTCCGGCCATCGGGACATTCCGGTAGTCTTTCTGCCGCTGGTCAACGAAATTCGTTCCCTGCGCGGGCAATCACTGGCTACGGAAGGTGCCCTGTTCAACCCGGATCTGAGCCTGGAGGTGCCCGAAAGCCTGCCCGGCCCTGCTCGCCGCTATGCCGACAAGGTGCTGCGCCCCAATATTGCCCGCCTTCGCGCGGCCTATCAGGTCGGCCTGCTCAAGTGGTTCAAGGATGGTGCCAGCGAAGATCTCTACCGGCGCATGGGGCTGCTGTTCGAGCGCCTGTTGTCCGTAAGCTCGGAACCGGCCCTGCGGCAGCTGTTCTGGGTGACCGGTGGTGTGGTGGAAGCCTTGCAGAACGATGCCCTGGAACTGTCCAACAGCGTCAAGTCCCTGTTCGGCAAGGTCGATCTCGAACTGCGGAAAATGGCCCTGAGCGGTGAGCGTTATTTCCGGCAAAACCGTCCGGAAGCCGTAATACGAAACCTGCTTTACTATGTGGCCCAGGCGAAGCCCGGTGGCTTGCTGGTTGACCAGATCAAGCAGCATTACGGGCTGGATGCCCTGCTGCCACGGGAAGAGGATGTGGAACATGCCATTGGCACCATGTCCGGCCACAACCGGGAAGTCCTGACCTCGGTCGGTACGGTACTCAAGGAAGAACTGCTGGGGGTCAAGGAACAACTGGATCTGATGCTGCGCAAGCCGGAAACCAGCGGCGAGTCACTGGCGGAGTTGCTGCCGGTGTTAAGCAAGGTACGCGAAACCCTGGCCATGCTGGGTATTGGCTATGCGCAGCATACCGTTGAGGACCAGATCGCACGCATCAAAAACCTGCAGACCAATGAAGGACCAGTCGAGGAAACCGACCTGCTGGAAATTGCCGGTTCACTGCTGACTGTGGAATCGGCGTTGGATGACCATATCCAGAATCTCGGTCAGCCCGAAGAAACATCGGAAGACAGCAAGCCAGGTCATGACTTGCCGGGCAGCGAAGTGCAGCAATTGCTGGAGGGGTTGATCAAGGAAGTCAACGCCAATCTGTCTCAGGTCAAGGAATCGCTGGTTCGCTTTATCGAGGCACCCTGGGATCATCACGCCTTGCAGGATCTTCCAGGAAAACTGGAAGAAGTATCCGGTGCCCTGCGCATGCTGGAAATGGAAGAGCCGGCCACCATCATGCGCGGCGTAGGCCAGTATGTACAACAGGATCTTCTCGATCAGCAGCAGATCCCCAGCACCCGGCAGCTGGAACTGCTGGCCGATGCCATTGCAGGCATGGAATATTTCATGGAAGCCCTGGCCGAGCGGAGATCGCCGGGACAGGTACTGGCACATATCGCCTCTGCACTGGAAGCCTTGCGTAATTCCGAACCGGAATCGGTTGCAGTGCCCGTGGAGGCTGACGAAGTCTCGTTGGACACCCTGGAGTACTCCGAAGATCTGTTGGCGGAAGCGCCGGACAGTATCGAGCCGGACATGGGGCTGCAGGATGATTCAGGAGAGATGGCACCGGCTACGGAAGGCCATGAATCCATGGACCTTGAGCAAGCAGAGGAACTGCCGGAAATCACCGAATCCCAACTGGCTGCGAATGAAACAGAGGCTGCCGAGTCAGGCATGGAACTTCCTGAAAGCATGGGGGAAGTGGCAGCAGCCGAGCCAGAAGAATCCGAACCGGCACCGAGTCAGTCCATCGCTCTGGAGCTGCCGGAAGCTGCCCAGGCCCTGGAACTGCCCCCGGTCGTCGAAGCGGATGATGAAGAGTTGCTCAACATCTTCATTGAGGAAATGGCGGAGAACAAGGCCAGCATGGCCGAGCAGCACCAGGCATGGCAACAGAACCCGGAGGATGAGCAGGCCTTGTCTTCCATCCGCCGCTCTTTCCACACCCTCAAGGGATCGGGTCGACTGATCGGTGCCAAGAGAACCGGTGAATTCAGTTGGCACATGGAGAACATGCTCAACCGCCTGATTGATGGCAGCATCGAAGCAACTCCGGCCCTGCAAGGTTTGTTGAACATCGCTGTTCATCAGACCATCCCGGCCCTGTATGACCAGTTGTCCGCTCAGGCGGAGGGGCCAGACGAGGATGCGCTCAGACTGCAAATGCACATGGCGGATCTGCTGGCAGAAAACCAGCCGGTGGATGCACGCTGGCTGGACATGCTGGCAGGAGGCAACGCGGGAAAGCCTGATGCCGGCACTGATTCTCACCTGGAAGAGACTGCTGCCCCCGTGGCATCGGAGGAAGAAGTCCAGGAAGAAGCGGTGTCGGCAAGCGATGATGCTACAGAAGAACGTACTGAAACAGCCGATGCCGAAATCAGCGAATTGGACACCACCGCAGACAGCACCGTGGAAGAAGCCGAGGATGCTGTACAGGAACCGGAAGAGGCTGCGGAAACCGGTCATGAACGGATGGCTGAACCGGGCGTCGATGATGAATTGCTGGCCATCTTCGAGTCGGAAGCGCGTACACACCTTGGGGTTCTGCGTGCCTGGCTGGATGATATCGCCACGGACCCCAGAGTGCCGGAGGCTGTGCGGGTGGCCTCCCATACGCTCAACGGTGCGGCTTCCATGACGGAACTGCCTGAAATTTCCGCTCTGACCGCCCCGCTGGAAGGTGTGCTCAAACGCCTGCACCATCTGGATCGCGCACTGGACGAGGCCGCGCAACCGCTCATTGAACAGACACTCAATGTACTGGAGTTGCAGGTCGAGCAGCTGGTCAACCGTCAACCACTGGAATCGGCCCCCGATCTGCAGGCGGAACTGGAAGCATTAAAGGCTACACTGCCGGAACATGCACCGGTCGATGTGCCTGTTGAGCAGGCTGAAGAACAAGAAAGTGTACAGGAAGAGGAATGGACGCTGGATGTGGATGCCCTGTCCTGGGAGGAAGATGCGCCATCGGAATCCCGGCCGGAAGCGGATGAGGATACGGTAGAGATTCCGGTCCCCGTGGAAGATTTGACGGAACTGGACCTGGACAATCTGAAAGACCTGGAACTGACGCTGGATGATGAAGCGGATGTGCTGGCGGAACTGGATCAGGCAACCGAAGCCCTGAGCGCACTGGCGGATCTGCCGGAAGAGGAATCCACCGAAGAAGAAAACGAAGAGGCATGGACACTCGATCTGCCCGAGGAAACAGCGGATGCAAACAGCACGACAGGTGTGGATGACGCAACGGACACCCCGGTTCTGGATGAAACCGAAGAAGGCGCGGAAGCTGAAACAGAAGAAAGTACCGTTGAAGCCATTCTGGAGGGTCCGGATGAAACCCACGGGGAGGAAGCGCCTGCAGCACAACCGGATGAGATCGAGGTGGTGGATGAATCCAGCCCGGTAGCCGAGGAGCCGGAGGAAAGTGAGGCGCTGGAAGAGGCGGATGCCGAAGGGGAAACAGACCACCATACGGAGGACGACCAGCCCCGTATAGAAGCCGGAACGGAAGAAGCAGCGGTATCAGAAGCCGTGGATGATGGCGAGGGGGACGCGACAGAAGAGGAAGAAGTCGCAACCAGCCGCGAAACCGAGGCCACAACCCCGGCAGCCGAGACCGAAGTGCCCGCAAAACAGGAGAAGCCGCTGGAACTGGATGCGGAACTGGTCGCCATTTTCCTGGAAGAAGCCACGGATGTGACCGCAGACCTGGATCAGGCCCTGGAGCAGTGGCAACAGGCCGTCGATGAGCGGGAGCCGGTTGATGCGTTGCAACGCAGCCTGCATACCCTCAAGGGCGGAGCCAGAACCATAGGGCTGGACCAGATTGGCGAACTGGCACACCAGATGGAATCGGTTTTGATGGCCATCCAGCAGGATACCATCCAACCCAGCGCCGCCTGTGTGGAAACGGAAACCCGTGCCTTCGACCATCTGCAGGAGAATATCGACCGGGTACGCAAGGGCCTGCAGCCCATGGTGGATGACACCATGCTGGCAGAGTTGCGTGGCATGGCGGCAGGCGTGGAAGCGGAACCGGCACTGGAAGCTGAACAAAGGCGAGAAGAATTGCGTGAGGAGCAGGAAGCCACGCAAGCCGCTGATGCCGAGCGGGAAGCAGGCACACCTGCAGCTGAACCGGCGGCAGAACTGCCTACGCTGGGCAAGGCGCCTTCCTCGGTGGTCCGCCCCAAGACCGTGCGCAAGGAAGAAGAGCAACCGGGCAAGCAGGAACTGATCCGGGTACGCTCCGACCTGCTTGGCAAACTGGTGAACTTTGCCGGTGAGGTTTCCATCTATCGTTCCCGTCTGGAACAGCAGATGGGGGACTATCGCTTCAACCTGGATGAATTGCAGCAAACGGTTGTGCGTCTGCGCGACCAGTTGCGCAAGCTGGAGATCGAAACCGAGGCGCAGATCCTTTCCCGCTACCAGCGTGAGCACGAGCTGGACGAAGAGAGCGATGAGGCATTCGATCCACTGGAACTGGACCGATTCTCCACCCTGCAGCAGCTCTCCCGCGCCCTGTCGGAATCGGTCAATGACCTGGTCAGTATCCAGGAAACCCTGGAGCAACTGACCCGGGAGTCGGAAACCCTCCTGTTGCAGCAATCCCGGGTGAGTACGGAATTGCAGGAAGGCCTGATGCAGACCCGCATGGTCTCTTTCGATACCCTGGTTCCCCGCCTGCGCCGGATTGTGCGGCAAACCGCGGCCGAGCTGGGCAAGAAGGCCGTATTGCGCGTGGAAGGCACGGAAGGCGAAATGGACCGCAACATTCTCCAGCGGATCACCGCGCCGCTGGAGCACACCCTGCGTAACGCGGTGGCGCACGGCATTGAGTCACCGGAAGCCCGCCAGGCTGCCGGCAAGCCCGAGCAGGGAGAAGTGCATATTCGGGTCAGCCGCGATGCCACGGATGTGGTACTGGAAATTTCCGACGACGGCGCCGGTATCGATACGGAAAAAGTACGGGCCAAGGCCATTGAGCAGGGGCTGATTGCAGAGGATGCCGATCTGAGTGAGCAGGAAACCTTTTCCCTGATCATGGAATCCGGTTTTTCCACGGCTGAAGAGGTCTCGAAGATCTCGGGCCGTGGCGTGGGCATGGATGTGGTCAGCACCGAGCTGAAGCAGCTGGGCGGCACCATCACCATTGATTCCGAAGCGGGCAAGGGCACGAAATTCACCATCCGCCTGCCCTTCACCCTGGCCGTGACCCAATCCATTCTGGTAAAAGTTTCCGACAGTACCTTTGCCATTCCGCTGGCTTCGGTGGAAGGGGTCGTACGCATGCCGGTGGAAGCCTTCCGTGAACTGATGGCGGAAGACCCACCGGAAATCGTGTACGGAGGCCGGGAACACCAGGTTCGCATCCTGGCTGAAATGATGGGCCTGCCGGAAGCGGCCGCCATGGACATGATCCAGGTGCCGATTCTGGTGGTACGCGCCGGTGACCAGACACTGGCACTGAAGGTGGACGGCATCGTCGGCAACCGGGAAATTGTGGTGAAACCGGTCGGGCCGCAAATCTCCACCATCGCCGGCATCTTCGGTGCCACCATCATGGGTGACGGTTCCGTGGTGCTGATTCTCGACGTGGGTGCCCTGGCGCGTCAGGGCAAGATGCTGGTTCACCGTCCACAGCCGGAAGATGCAACACAGCAACCGGCAGTGGAAGAAAGTCGCAAGCCGGTGATCATGGTGGTGGACGATTCCATCACCATGCGCAAGGTGACTTCCCGCGTGCTGGAAAAACAGGATATGGAAGTCTTCACGGCCAAGGATGGACTGGATGCCCTGGAGCAGCTGCAGGAACGTCAGCCGGATGTCATGTTGCTGGATATCGAAATGCCGCGCATGGATGGCTATGAACTGGCCACCCACATGCGCAATGACGAGCGGCTGAAGCAGATCCCCATCATCATGATCACTTCACGGACCGGAGAAAAACACCGTCAGCGGGCCATGGAACTGGGCGTGGAGAAATACCTGGGCAAACCCTATCAGGAAGAAGACCTGCTGCGGGAGGTGAGGGACAGCCTTGAACAGCGCGCACACTGATCGGGCCAGACACTGTACAGCGGTGATCGAACTGGTCACCGATGTCTCCGTGCTGCCGGATGCGCTCAAAACCGTGTTTCAAAAAGCCGGCATTCGCCTGGCCGGTCTGCACAGGTGCGGGAAGAGCAAGGCCGAACTTGAGCTGCATTCCGGCCTGCCGGTACTGGTCCTGATGCAGAACAACCTGCCGGAAACGGTAATGGAACAATTGCTGGAGCTGGAACAACCGGTCTGGTTCGTGGACTGGGACGGTGCGTCGATCGAGCCTGTGGTCAAAACCCTGCAAAACAAACTGCAACCGCAGCCCGTTACGGCAAGCCCTGCCGTTGAAGTGGATTCGAAATCCGCGGCCTACAACGAAACAGCCATGCCGAGTACCTGGCTGCTGGCCGCATCCATTGGCGGGCCGGAAGCCTTGCGCAGTTTCCTCTCGCGCCTGCCGGGGGACCTGCCGACCTGCCTGATTCTGGTACAGCACATTGGCCGTGAATTCCAGCAACAGCTGGTACAACAGCTGGATCAGGCCTCCCCGTTGCCGGTCAAGCTGATGACCGAGGGCATGCGCCATGCGCCACAACAGGTACTGGTCGTGCCTTCTGACCGACAGGTACGGCTGGATGATGAAGGCCGTTTCCGCCTGAAACCCGGCAATCAACGCTTTACACCCTGTATCGACCAGGTGGTTTCCGGCCTGTTGCCGCAGCTGGGAGACGAACTGGGCATGATTGTATTCAGCGGCATGTCCAACGATGGCGTGGCGGGCAGCCATGCCGTACATATCGCGGGCGGGCCGGTCTGGGTACAGACTCCGGAAACCTGCGTAGTGGCTTCCATGGTGGAAGGTACCATGAACAAAACCGAAACCGGCCTGGCTGGCTCTCCGGATGAACTGGCCGACATGCTGGTGAGTGTCTATCACTGAGGAAAAACCATGTCAGAACTGATGAATGAAATACGCGGCGTGATGATTCCGGTCACCGGAGGTCATGTCGTGCTGCCCAATGCCGCCATTGCCGAACTGGTGGCCTACACCCCGCCGGGCAGCATGCCCTGTGAGGAATCCTGGGTGCTGGGATTCGTCAACTGGCGTGGCTGGCAGGTACCGCTGTTTTCCTTTTCGCTGATGGCGGAGCTGGCCGAAGAGGAGCGGGACAACACGGCGAGAGTGGCCATACTCAAGGCCCTGACTGGCAGTACCAACATGCCCTTTCTGGCACTGATGACCCAGGGCTTCCCGCAATTGCATAACCTGAACAAGCAGAACCTGCAGATCATACCCGGCGCGGAGATGACTCCGGGTGTGGCCTTTCAGGTGGAAGTAGAAGGCCAGCAGGGCTATATCCCGGATCTGGCTTATATAGAGAACACCCTGTCCCGTTGTCTGGCGGAAAGTAAACGGAGCGCATGATGAAAACCCTGCTGAAATGGGTGCTGATCCTGGCAGTCCTGGTCCTGCTCATCGGTGTGGCGGTGGTACTGCTGGTCAACCCGGATGACTACCGCGAGGAAATCAGCCAACAGGCCAGCCAGGCCCTGGGTACCGAAGTACGGCTGGATGGCCCGCTGAAACTGTCACTCTGGCCCAGCCTGGGGCTGGTTACTGAAAATGTGCAGGTGCTGCAACCGCAAGGTTTTGGTGATGGCTTGTGGCTGGAAGCCGGACAGGTGGCGTTTTCCACCGCGGTCGTACCCCTGTTGCAGGGGCAGGTACAACTGGGAGAGATCCGCCTGCAGGGCGTTCGCCTGCGACTGGTTCGCAAGGCCGACGGAAAGGCCAACTGGGAGCAACTGGCCGGCAAGGCCGGGAAGCCGGGCAATACGGAAGCAACAGATGGCGTGGATACCGATAAAGCACCGATCTCTTTGAAACTGGCAGGCTTGTATCTGGATGATGTGGAACTGGACTACATTGACCAGTCGGCAAAAACGGAACAACGCTTCCGCATTGACCAGTTGTCACTGGAAGGCCTGGGTGGACAGAGCCCGGCCAGATTCAGCATGGCCGCCGAAATCAGTACACCGGAAGTCTTTCACATTCGTCTGGAGAGCCGTATCCAACCCAAGGCGGATTTTAGCGAGATCGCCATTCAAGACCTGCAGTTGACCCTGCGTGGTGACAGCCTGCCACAGCCACTTTCCCTCAAGGGGGCCTTGCAGATTCAACCGGAAGCCGGCCAGGTCGACATTACAAGCCTGAATATTCTGGACAAGTTGCAGATACAGGGCCGTGCTGGCCAGAAGCTCGACCTGCAAATTCGGGCGGATGGGCTGGACCTCAAACCCTGGCTGCGGAACCTGCCACTGCAAGAAGATGCCCTGGCGCCGCTGGAAATGAAACTGTCAGTCCAGGGCACGCCGGCGGCGCTGGCCGTGAAACTGGAAAAACTGCATATGGAACCGGTACGCCTGACGGGTCAGCTCCAGTGGGATGGTCGCCTGAAAGGCCAGCTGAATCTGGCTGCGCTGGACCTGGATGCGCTGTTGCAGCCGGCATCCGGGGAACAGTCATCCGCAGAAGCGCCTGCAGACCAGCCCTTGATGCAAGCCGGGCAACTGCCGAACCTGCGGGCAGACATGAAAATAACGCTGGCCGGCTTGAAGGTCTCCGGCCTGCAAATGCAGAATCTGCAACTGCATGTACAAACCCGGCCCGGGCAGCTGGCACTGCAATCCTTCACCGCCGATCTGTATCAGGGCAAGGTGGAGACAACCGCCATACTCAAGGCCAGCGGCAAGGCCGTGTCATTGCAAACCAGGGGGCAACTGCAGGGCATTCAGGCTGAACCGCTGCTCAAGGATCTGACCGGGAAGAAACTGTTGACCGGTGAAGGCGGGGCAGAATGGGCCTTGCAAACAGATCTGAGCTCGCAACAAGCCTTGATGGAACAGCTGAACGGCAAGGCCGGCCTGCGTTTTGAAAATGGCGCCATTCTGGGGATCAATATCGCCGAGCGGATTCGTCAGGGCTGGGCCTTGCTGAAGGGCCAGCCCTATGAAGCGCCCAAAACACCGCCCAAAACCGATTTTGCCGAACTGCGGGCCAGTGTGCAGATCGATAACGGAGTGGCGGACAATCAGGATTTCCTGCTGCAATCCCCCCTGTTGCGGGTGACGGGAAAGGGGCAGGTTGATCTGGGCGCACAATCCATCAACTACGCCTTGACACCGGTGATTGTCGGTACCTTGACCGGCCAGAACGGAGAATCACTGGATCAGCTCAAGGGCGTACCCATTCCCTTGAAGATCAAGGGCTCGATGGCATCGCCTTCCATCAAGCTGGATCTGGCACGGGCGTTTACCGAACAGCAGAAGAAAAAGCTGAAAAAGAAGGCCGAGAAGGAACTGATGAATGCCCTGTTCGGCAAGAAGAAAAAAGACAAGGACTAGTTTTCACGGTTATGGCTGTGTAGCGGGCAACCCAGCAGGTGATCATCCACCATGCCGGTGGCTTGCATGAAGGCGTAGCAGATCACCGGCCCGACAAACTGGAAGCCGTTTCGTTTCAAGGCCCGACTCATGGCTTGCGAGCGGCTGTCCTGGGCGGGGACGGCATCCATGCTTCGCCACTGGTTGATGATGGGCTGGCCGCCGACAAAAGCCCATAGCCAGGTTACAGGATCTTCCCGTTCGCCCAGTTGCAGCCAGGCACGGGCATTCTGCCGGCAGGCATGCATTTTCAACCGGTTGCGAATCAGCCCCGGATCCTGCAACCAGTCGTCCAGTTGTCGGTCGCTGGCCGTGGCCAGCCACTGGGGATCAAAGCCCTGAAACACCTTGCGATAGTGTTCGCGTTTTTCCAGCACGGTACGCCAGCTCAGGCCGGCCTGCAGTCCTTCCAGCAGCAGAAACTCGAACAGGCGACCGGCATCACGAACCGGCCGGCCCCATTCCTGATCGTGGTAGGCTCTTTCCAGCTCGCTTTTTTTCGCCCAGGGGCAGATGTTCGCTGCTTCCATTTGCGCAGTCTGCGGGGCGAGTTGCTGGCCGTCAAGCCGTAGTTTCCCACCCAGAGAACCCGGTGTGCCCGGCTCATCCTGCCTTGTGGGCAATTCCGTTCGTGGCATGAACCGGGTAAACTGCCCAACCGGTGCGAATCCTGAAGTCGTGCGGAAACGGGTTCGCCTTGCACACGAAGAAACCTCCGGCCTCTGCCGCAGACCTGGATTTGAGGCAAATACCATACGGGAGTGGCGGCATGCTGCTGATGATCGACAATTATGACTCCTTTACCTACAACCTGGTGCAATACTTTGCCGAACTGGGTGCGGAGGTGGTGGTTCATCGCAATGATGCCATTTCAGTAGCGGATATCGAGTCGCTGAAACCGGAGAAAATCGTACTTTCACCTGGCCCGTGTACCCCCAATGAAGCCGGCATTTCCCTGGAAGTGATTCACCGCTTTGCCGGCCAGATACCGCTGCTGGGCGTGTGTCTGGGGCATCAAAGCATTGCCCAGGCCTTTGGTGGCCAAGTGGTACGGGCCCGAGCGGTCATGCATGGCAAGACCTCTGCCATTCACCATCGTGGCGAGGGTGTGTTCAAGGGCTTGAACAATCCATTGGAGGCCACCCGTTACCACTCCCTGGTCGTGGCGCGTGACAAGCTGCCAGACTGCCTGGAAATCACCGCCTGGACAGAAGACGAACAGGGCCACATGGATGAAATCATGGGCCTGCGGCATCGGGAATGGGCAGTGGAGGGTGTTCAGTTTCACCCGGAATCCATACTGACCGAGCAGGGTCACGCATTGTTGAAAAATTTCCTGGAGCAATAGGGCATGAAAAGCATCTTGAAACAGCTGGCAGCCGGTCAGGACCTGAGTGAAAAAACCATGGAGCAGGCCATGAACCAGGTGATGACCGGCCAGGCCACGCCCGCGCAGATCGGTGCGTTGCTGATGGGCTTGCGACAGAAGGGAGAGACTGTCGAAGAAATTACGGCGGCGGCTCGTGTCATGCGCCGCCTGGCGGAACCAGTCAAGGTTTCGGCAAAACCACTGGTGGATACTTGCGGTACTGGCGGTGATGGCGCGGGGATTTTCAATGTTTCCACCGCCGCAGCCATCGTGGCGGCAGCCTGCGGGGTGAAGATTGCCAAGCATGGCAATCGCTCGGTTTCCAGTACTACCGGCAGTGCCGATGTGCTGGAACAGGCCGGGGTCAACCTGGATGTACGTCCGGAAGATGTGGCCCAATGTGTCGAGGAAGTGGGTATTGGCTTTCTGTTTGCACCGGCCCATCACAGCGCGATGAAGTTCGCCATTGGTCCCCGGCGGGAACTGGGCATGCGCACCCTGTTCAACGTGCTGGGACCACTGACCAACCCGGCCGGTGCCAAACGGCAGGTACTGGGCGTGTTTGCGCCGGAATGGCAACAACCGCTGGCGGAAGTGTTGAGAACGCTGGGCAGTGAACGGGTCATGGTGGTACACGCCGGGGATGGGCTGGATGAGATCTCCGTGGCAGCGCCCACCCGGGTGGTGGAGCTCAAGCATGGAGAAATTTCGGAGTATTCGATCAATCCGGCAGAACTGGGCATTTGGTATACCAGCCTGAAGGATGCACAGGTCAACACGGCTGCGGAAAGTCTGCAGTTGATCGAAAGTGCTTTCCAGGGAGACAGTGGTATTGCCGCGGATCTGATTGCGCTTAATGCCGCTGCCGTATTGCAGGTGGCGGATCTGGCTGAAGACCTGCTGGAAGGTCTGGTCAAGGCGCGCACGGCCATGGGTAACGGCAAGGCCCTGAAAACCCTGCACAGGCTGCGTGATTTGACCCGGAGCATGGCCTGATGAATGGCATGGCCGATATCCTGAAAACCATCCTTGCCCGCAAGGTGGAAGAAATCCGTGACGGCGCGGAAAAACTTCCACTGGTGGAGCTGAGCCGCAGGGTGGAGGCTGCCCCACCGGTGCGCGGTTTTTACCAGTCCATGCTGCAGAAACGGGCGGCAGGGCAGCCGGCGGTCATTGCCGAAATCAAGAAGGCTTCACCCAGCAAGGGGGTCATCCGGGAGGATTTTGACCCGGCGGCCATTGCCACCAGCTATGAACAGCATGGCGCCGCCTGTCTTTCCGTACTGACGGATGTGGATTTTTTCCAGGGGCATGCGGATTATCTGCAACAGGCGCGTGCAGCCACCGCGCTGCCGGTGATCCGCAAGGATTTCATCATCGACCCGTGGCAGGTTTACGAGGCACGGGTCATGGGTGCCGATTGCATCCTGTTGATTGTGGCTGCACTGGGTGATGCCCAGTTGCTGGAGCTGACCCTGCTGGCGCGTGAACTGGGCATGGATGTGCTGGTGGAAGTCCATGACGAAGCTGAAATGCTGCGTGCGCTGGACCTGCCCACACCGCTGGTGGGTGTGAACAATCGCAATCTGCGCACCTTTGAAGTCAGCCTGGATACGACGCTTTCCTTGCTCTCGCAGGTACCGGAAGACCGCCTGCTGGTTACCGAGAGTGGTATTCATACGGCCGCGGATGTGCAGAAGATGCAAGCGGCTGGCGTGCATGCCTTTCTGGTGGGAGAAGCCTTCATGCGCCAGCCAGACCCCGGTCAGGCGCTGGCTGCGCTGTTTCATCCGGGCTGAACCCGGGGCGGTCGTGGTATAGTCGTGGCAAGACCTGTCTGGAGGTGGCCATGACACCGGAAGAAAAACGGGCCCAGCTGGTACAGCTGAAAAAGGAATCCGTCATTGAACTACTGGATACCGCTGTGGCCGTTCACGGCCTTTCCACCGAGGATTACCTCTCCCTCAAGCAAGATCTGCTTTCTCGGATAGAGCGGGATACCGGTCACCAGACCGGCCTGTTCCAGTGGCTGGAACAGGCCAACATGATGGCGGCCCAGTGCCTGGGAGATCCTTCCATCCAGATTGCCGTGGGTGCGGAAATTCGCGAGGAAATCCTGGAAGAAAAGCCGGAAAAACCACGCAAGACCAAGGTGGATGCCAAGGCCGCGCCGGTGGATTACAAGGCCGCCCTGCTCAGGCAGATTGAACTGTTGCCGCCCTGGTTGAATGAAAAGGAAGTCAAGCATTACCAGGAGCTGGTGCGCCGCCTGCCCCGTGGCAAGCCCAGTGAAGGGCTGGCGATGAATACCGTGGGGGATGCGGAATATGAATTGCTGGAGAAGGTGCGTGAGCGCTTCAGCAAGAAAATGGACCAGCTGGTGGCCAAGGCACCGGAACTGTTTCGCGACAAACTGGAACAGCCGGATGGCTCGGTGCGCTGGGTGAATGTGGAAAAAAACCTGCGTCTGCAATTGAAGCGGGTTTCCAGTGTTCGCCAGTTCCTTGCCTTCAAGGATCTGGTGGCCCGTTTTGTTCGTGATTACAAGCTGCGAAAGCAGCAGGCACAGAAAAAAGGTGGGCTGATGAGCAAGCTCAAGTTCTGGTAATCCGCACGCGATTACCGCGCATCCAGCACCACGATGGTCTTGCCGGAGACATTGATCATGCCGTCTTCTTCCAGTTCCTTGAGTACACGCCCGGCCATTTCACGGGAACAGCCGACGATGCGGCTGATCTCCTGCCGGGAGATGCGGATCTGGATGCCATCGGGATGGGTCATGGCATCCGGTTCCTGGCAGAGATCCAGCAGTGTACGGGCCACCCGGCCGGTGACATCCATGAAAGCCAGACGGCTGACCTTGCGGCTGGTATGCAACAGGCGGGCAGTCAGCTGGGTGCCAATGGCAAAGAGGATGTCGGCCTTGTATTCGGCCAGCGTGGTTTCAAACAGTACCCACAGGCGGTCGTAGGTAATCTCGGCCATTTCCGTGGGTGTGCGCGTGCGTACCAGCACTTCCCGCCTTTCCGGGCGCATGAATAACCCCATTTCGCCCAGAAAATCCCCCTTGTTGAGATAGCTCAGGATCAGTTCGTGGCCTTCCTCGTCTTCGGTGGAGATGCTCAGGGAGCCTTCCATGATGTAATACAGGGTACTGGCCCGGTCTCCAGGGCGAATGATGGCCGTCTTGTTGGGGTATTTCTTCTTGTGACAGCAAGCCAGAAATGCCTCCATGGCTTCCGGGTTCGGTGGCAGAAAGTCGTCTCTTTTCATCTGCATGAAGCTCCTGTTGCAGGGCGACATCACCCGCCTTTTCTCAATGCTTTATAGCATAATAAACCGCTGTTGCAGGAAAGCAAATGCTTCCCAATCCCATCACCGGGCATATTTCCGTGATGAATGGCTCAATCTGGAGGTTTTCTTGGACTGGATGATCTGGCTGGTGGCCGCACTGTTTTATCTGCCCCTGCATCTGGGCTTGCCGGCCGGTTGGCTGTTCTACCGCCTGCTGGATCGGCCTGTGGAAGCAAGAAAAGGCATCTTGTGCCGTTTTATGCTGGAGGGTTTGGTGTTACTGCTGTTGACGGTAGGGCTGGCCGCTCTGCTGTGGCAGTTACAGGCGGGCCTGTTCTGGCTGGTGGCCATGCTGGTACTGGCCAGCTTGCTGCCCTTCTGGCGAGCGGTTCGGTTATCCACCCGCTTGCGCAACGAATGACAGGAAAGTGCAACCCGCCGGCATGCGGCGGGTTCCTGCGGGTTCACAGCTGAAATCGGCTGACCATGCTTTGTAGCTGTTCGGCCAGGGCGTTGAGCTGCTGATTGGACTGGGCCGTGCGCCGGGCAGCCTGCAAGGCATCATCGGCGGTTTTCAGTACCTGCTTCAGGCGCTCGGCCACTTCATTGGATTTGCTGCCCTGGTCATTGGCGGCCTGGGCAATTTTCTGGTTCATTTCGTTGATGGTTTTTACCGCCTGGGTGATCTGCTGCAGGGCGGTTTCGGCCTTGCCGGCTTCTTCCACACTGCTGCCGGCCTGCTTCTGCCCCTTGTCCATGACCTGTACCGCTTCGGCGGCACTGGATTGCAGCCGGGTGATCATGTCGTGGATTTCCTGGGTGGATTCCTGGGTACGGCTGGCCAGCGTGCGCACTTCATCGGCCACCACGGCAAAGCCGCGGCCATGCTCTCCGGCACGGGCAGCCTCAATAGCGGCATTCAGCGCCAGCAAATTGGTTTGCTCGGCAATTTCCTTGATGACATCCAGTACCTTGCTGATGGCATCGGTATCCTGTTCCACCTGGGTGATGACTTCGGCGGAAGTCCGTACCTCATTGGCCAGCGCGTGAATGGAGCCAATGACATTCTGAACCACTTGTTGCCCGGTTTCTGCTGAATTATTGGCTTCGACAGCAGCATCAGAAGCGTCTTCGGCGTGCTTGCGCATGTGCTGCGCGGCCTTGGACATGTTGATCATCTCCAGCGTCACGGCATCCACTTCGGTTTTCTGGGTTTCTGCAGACTGCTCCATATCCAGCGCTACCTGGCTGGCTTCCTGGGCGGCCTGGCCCACGGAAACCGCTGCATCCCGGGTGGATTGGATCATTTCACGCAGTTGCACCTGGGTTTCTCCCAGCAACTTGAGCATCTGGATGACTTCGTTGTGCTTGTCCTTGATACTGCACTGGACTTCATAGCCCAGGTTGCCGCTGGCCATGGCCCTGAGCAGTTCCCGTGCCTTGAACAGTGGGCGGAAGGCGCTGGTCAGCCGCCAGTAGAGGATGGCAATGGAGGTGGCAATGACCAGGAACATGCCAATCCAGCCCAGAATCTGTGCCTGGTCCAGTTTCTGGAAATCGGCGCTGCGATCACGCAGTACGCTGAGGTAGCCGATGGTCTGCTGGTCGATGGATTTCAGTGGCAGTATCACATGGGAGTAGCTGGCTTGCTCCGTGTCCAGCCGCAGGCGGGCTGGCAGTTCGTCCACTTCCGGGAAATTGGGGTGCAGCTTTTCCCGGGTGGCAAACAACTCCTGCTGCTGCTGATTCCAGATGATCAGTTCCGCTCCGGCCTGTTTGGAGAAGTTCCTGCCGATTTCGTTCAGACCCAGCGCATAGAGTGCATAACCGGCCAACTTGCCCCGGTTGAACAGTGGGAAGACCAGGGTGTTGTAGAGCATGCCCTGATCGTCACTGGCCAGACCCGAGATCACCTTGTGATCCGCCTGTGCTCTGGCAACCAGTGCTTGCCCTAGTTGTGGGTTGGTGTCTTCCGGGTCGCTGTAGATTGGCTGTCCGTTCAGGTCCAGGATAATCAGCCGGTCCAGTACCCGTGCCACGCTCAGGCGGCGGTAGCTGGGTGCGGCCGCTTCGGCCACTTCGGTCGGGTCGGCGCCTTCGGCCAGTGCGGCAGTCAGGTCCCGGTTGCGCGTGAGGGTACGGGTATTGCCCTGCATATCCTTGAGATTGCCTTCCAGCCATTCCTGCCACAGATCCCGCGAACCATCGATGGAAAGTTCGCCAATCTGCTGCTCAAGGGTGCCCTTGACATAGACATGGGCAACAAAGGCACCCAGTGTGGCCAGCAGCAGGAAGCTGATACTGATGATAATGACTTGAATGCGTAAACTCATGATACGGACTCCGCGCTATTGGGTATGGGCTTCCCTGCCCGGGTATATGCTTATTCCACCGGCATGCCGGCAGCCTGCCAGGCAGGCATGCCGTCACGGTAGTAGTAGACCTTGCTCCAGCCCCAGCTGACGGCCTTGGCGGTTGCCTTGGAGCTGCGCATGCACTTGGGACCATTGCAATAGATCACCACCGGCTCGTCCTTCTTCACGGCCTTGGCCAGACTTTCCTCGTTGAACTCGTGCTTGAGCTCAATGCCGATGGCACCGGGGATGCGCGCTTCCTCGTACTCGTTGGTACGGCGGACATCCACGAATTTCACGCCCTGGTCAAACAACTCCTTGGCCTTGGCGGTATCCACCGTGGTTGCACCTTCGATGTGCTCCGGTGATACATCGCCAGCCAGAACCATGCCCACGGGGGCCAGTAACAGCAGTGCCAGAATGGTTGATTTCATCGTTGTTCTCCTTGTGTTGTGGGCAACATCGCCCAACCGCATGGTAACAATATCGGG
>JALWTZ010000150.1 GCA_026993285.1 Lysobacterales bacterium
CGCTTTTTTACCGTATATGGTCCCTGGGGGCGGCCGGACATGGCCCCGATGATCTTCACGCGCAAGATTCTGGCCGGGGAAGCCATCGATGTATTCAACTATGGCAAGCACCGGCGGGATTTTACCTACATCGACGATATCATCGAGGGTGTGGTGCGGGTGATGGCCAAACCACCACGGGGCAATGTGACCTGGGACGCCGAACATCCGGACCCGGCCAGCGCACGAGCTCCCTGGCAACTGTTCAATATTGGTCATAATCAGCCAGTGGAACTGATGCACTTCATCTCATTGCTGGAACAGGCATTGGGCCGCAAGGCAAAGCTGAATCTCTTGCCCATGCAACCGGGGGATGTGGAAACCACCTTTGCGGATATCGAGCCGCTGGCGGACTATATTGGCTACCGGCCTCAGACCGACATCGAGACCGGAATCGGACGGTTCATTCGATGGTATCGGAACTACCACGGAGCAACCTGAACATGCAGGATGGCCAGCCACCCGGTGTGGGTGAATTAATCGAGCAGCTGCATACGGTCAAGTCCATGGCAGAATGCCATATGGACCAACCACCACTGGCAGAAGAAGTTGCCCATCTGGCCAGGTTGCTGGAACAGCGCCTGGATCAGTTGATCAGCCAGCCGGAGCGTGCCGAGGAAGCGGTACAACCGGGCATGCCGCCCAATCTGGATCTGTTCGGCGATCATGCCACCAGCTTCGAGCAACAAATGGCCCTGGACCGGGCGGTGGTACTGGAAGAAATGCAGCTTTGGCGGGACGAGTTGCTAGCCCTTTCAGCCTGTCTGAACATGGATGGAAAGCGGGTTTCTCTACCCCCGGAGCGCATGCAGCAGTGGCTGAATCGTTTGGAAGCCTGGTTGCAAAACAATCTTCAGGAATAAAGTATACATTAATGAACTTGTGATATAGTTCGCCGCTTCATGATGGATGCCTGTGCGCAGAGCGAGTGGGTGTGCATCGAAATACAATGTATTGATTCAAGGAGAATAAAATGCCACGCCTGCTTGCATTGCTGCTTGTCTTCTCCCAGCCGGTCTGGGCTGTGGATGTGTTGATTTCAGAACTGACTGACGCCCCGGACCCGGCCCCTAGGGGCGGGAATATCACCTACACCATCACCACCGGCAACCAGGGCACCGGTACGGCCACCAATGTGGTGACCACCTTCCCGTTGCCTGACACCACCACCTTTGTCAGCGTGGACGATGCGGCCTGCAGTCATGATGCCAATACACCGGGCACGGTCACCTGCAATTTCGGCGATCTGCAAGGCGCGGATACGATGCCACCCACGGGCGAGTCACGCACGGTCAATGTGGTGGTGGCTACAACGGCCAGTACGGGTGTGGCCCCCAATCCCAACCCCATCGTGGTGCAGGCCTCTGTCACCAATGATGCTGGCGATACCAATGCAGCCAATGACACCCTGGGCCAGCAGACCACCATCACAGCCGGTGCGGACCTGAATGTGGCCATTGTCGGAGCACCCAATCCGGTCAATGCCAGTGATCTGGTCACCTATAGTGTGGATGTGAACAATCTCGGCCCCAATGATGCCCAGACGCTCACACTGAGCATCGACCTGAATGTCAACCTGACCTATGTCAGTGCTTCCGGCTCCGGCTGGAGCTGCTCCAATAGCGGCCAGACGGTCACCTGTACTCGTGCCAGCCTGACCAATGGCAGCGCGGCACCCACGGTCAGCGTGGTGGCTCGGGTTACCGGCGCACAGCTGGGCACCATTACCACCACCGCCAACATCAGCGCGGATACG
>JALWTZ010000151.1 GCA_026993285.1 Lysobacterales bacterium
GGCCGCACCGCTCAAGGGGGTGTCCTTCAGATGGCCGATAATGATGGCGTCGGTGTCCGCCTGGGCGATATCACCGGAAAACAGGAAAGTCTGCATGTTTTACTCCTAACAAAACAGGTACGGGCAATGCGGGCCGGGTTGCCCGCATCGGCAGGATCACCGCCCGGGGATCACCCGGGCGGCGGAAAACCCCGTATTCTACTCACAGACCCTGCAAAAACGAAGCATTGCGGCTAACCGTAGGCCGAACCTTCCACCGATGCCGGCCGGCTCCTGCGCAACACCAGATAGCCACAGATGCCGGCCAGTACCGAAGCGGCCAGAATGGCCAGCTTGTCGGTGTACTGGAACCATTGTTCATCCGGGAAGGCCAACGAGGCGATGAACAGGCTCATGGTAAAACCGATGCCAGTCAACAGTGAAACGCCATACAACTGCCGGGTCGTACCCCCCTCCGGCATGCGGGCCAGGCCCAGGCGAATAGCCAGCCAACTGAAGCCAAACACCCCCAGCTGCTTGCCCAGAAATAACCCGAGAAAGATGCCCAGTGGCACGTCATCGGTCATTTGCGCCGGTGCGATGCCTCGCATGTCTACACCGGCATTGACAAAGGCGAACAACGGTAGAATACCAAAGGCCACCCAGGGGTGCAGATCGTGTTCGAGTGCTTTCAGCGGTGAACTGGCCTCACTCTGGTCCGTGCGCCCGCGCATGGGGATGGTAAAGGCCAGTGCCACACCAGCCAGGGTGGCGTGCACCCCGGATTTCAGCACGCTGATCCAGAGCACCGCGCCTACAAGAAAATAAGCCGACTTGCGCATGACACCCGCCCGGTTCATGACCACCAGCAAGGCCAGTGAGCCACCCGCCACCGTCAGGGACAGGGCCGAAAGATTGCTGGTATAGAACAGGGCAATGATGATGATGGCACCCAGGTCGTCGAAAATGGCCAGGGTCATCAAAAACACCTTCAGCGAAACCGGCACCCGTGGGCCCAGCAGGGACAGTACGCCCAGGGCAAAGGCGATATCCGTGGCCGTGGGGATGGCCCAGCCATCCAGTGCCACGCCATTCCGGTTGAAGCACATATATACGATTGCCGGCACCCCCATGCCCCCCAGCGCGGCCACCCCGGGCAGGATCACCTGCCCCAGGGATGACAAATGCCCTTCCAGCACCTCACGCTTCACTTCCAGCCCCACCAGCAGGAAGAAAACCGCCATCAGCCCGTCATTCACCCAGTGGTACAGGGACTTGTCCAGATCCAGCGGTCCCACCCGGATCTGTACCGGAATATGGAGAAAAGTCTCGTACAGCGGCGCCATCATGGTATTGCTCAGCAGCAATGCCAGCACGGTGGCCAGCATCAGCAGGATGCCACCGGCGGATTCATGATGGATAAAGGTTTCCAGTCGGTTCATAGTCGGCTCTTGTGAGAAAGGTTTGATTTGGATGACCCCATAGCGTACAGGTTCCCCGGCACCCTGCACAAACCCGGTGCTTCATGTGTGTTAGCCCAAAGCAGTAATGTTCCCTTTGTTCAATTCTAAAATGTCCCCTTTTGTTTACAGGGGGCACATGACAAAGGAGTCCATTACGATGAGTCAGCGGGAACTGGATCGAGCTGGTGCGCTCCCGTTATGCCGATTTTGGCCCCACCCTGGCTTGTGAGAAGTTGCTCGAGTTGCATCAGTACAAGCTCTCTGTGGAGACGCTACGTCAATGGATGATCGAAGCGGGTCTCTGGAAGCCCAGGGCGCGCAAGCGGGTACGCATCCATCAGCGCCG
>JALWTZ010000152.1 GCA_026993285.1 Lysobacterales bacterium
GATAGACCCCATCCGCGTCATTGTTGCCGGTGACAAACTCCTTGTTACCGCCGCTTTCGGCATCCTTCCAGGCCACATCGAACAGCCAGTCCATGACCTGGCGGGTTTTCCGGTGCACCACATCGGCCTTGCGGTTCTTGTTGCCGCGACCACCGTAGTTGAGATGGGAAAGATAGAACTTGTCCACCCCTTCCCGGTACATCAGTTCCAGCAGGGCGGGCAGCTCTTCCGCGTTGTGCTGGGTGGGGGTGAAGCGCATGCCCACCTTGATGCCTGCCTGCCTGCACAGGCGGATGGCCGCCAGCGAGGCATCGAAGGCGCCGTCCTTCTGGCGAAAGAAGTCGTGGGTCTTGCCAATGCCGTCCAGGCTGATGCCCACATAGTCATAGCCCATTTCCGCGATGCGGTCGATGTTGCTTTCATCGATCAATGTGCCATTGGTGGACAGGCCCACGTAAAAGCCCATGTCGCGCGCGCGGGCGGAAATGGCCCAGATATCCTTGCGCAGCAGGGGTTCGCCACCGGAGAGGATCAGTACCCGGCTGCCGTATTGCCACAGGTCATCCATCACGGCGAAAACCTGCTCGGTGGTCAGTTCACCGGGAAAGTCGATGTCGGTGGAAATGGAATAACAGTGCTTGCAGGTGAGGTTGCAGCGGCGGATGAGGTTCCAGATGACCACCGGCCCGGCCGGCTTGCGCGCGGGTGGCAAGGGGGCGTCCGCCGGCTGGCGGGCCATTTCCTGCATGTATTGCGAGATTCTCAACATGATTGCCTCCTCAGGCCGCGCCAAAGCGCATGCCGGTTTTTTTCAGTATGCGGGTGCTGAACAGAATGTCGTGGCCCCGCTGCCGCTCACCCAGTTGCCGGGCCATCTCGGCCACCCGTTGTTCCACTTCCCCCCGGCTGTGGCCATGCACCATGGCGAACAGGTTGTAGGGCCATGCCTCGCCGTGGCGCGGGCGGTGGTAACAGTGGCTGACCGCCGGCATCCGCCCCATGGCCTGCCCCACTTCGCGGATGTACACGTCGGGAATGTCCCATACCGACATGCCGTTGGCCACATAGCCCAGGCGGTAGTGGTTGGGTACCAGCGCAATGCGGCGGATACGGCCGGAAGCCAGCATGGCCCGCAGCCGCTCCATCACCAGTGCTTCGCTGACGCCCAGCTCGGCCGCGACTTTCGCGTAGGGGGCCGGCACGATGGGCAGGCCGCCCTGGGTGGCCAGTACCAGCTGGCGGTCCAGTTCGTTCAGCGATGCGGTCTGCTCAGCCATGTTCATACCTCCAGGTACAGGCCCACATAGAATTCTTCCAGCTTGGGCATTTTCCACACCTTCAGGCCGGTGGCCTGCTCGATGGCGGCCACGGTTGCGTCCAGCTGTTCGGCCTGTTCGGTGGCCAGTACAAACCACATGTTCAGGCGGTGGTCCCGCTCGTAGTTGTGCGCAACCTCGGGAAAGGCGTTGACCTGCTCGGCCACCGCCTCGAAGCGCTCCACCGGCACGGCCATGGCACAGAGGCACAAGGCTCCGCCTAGCCGCTCGGCGTGATACAAGGGGCCAAAGCGGGTGGCCAGGCCGTCATCCAGCATGCATTGCAGGCGGGTCATCAGCTCGCTTTCGCTGCAGCCCAGATGCCCGGCCTCCTCCAGAAAGGGCCGCTCGCAAACCGGGAAGCCCCGCTGCAGGCGGTTGATGATCTTGCGGTCCAGTTCATCCATGGCGGTAGATGGCTCCCCGCTGCTTGAAGCAGCGCCGGCTGAACAGGATCTCGT
>JALWTZ010000153.1 GCA_026993285.1 Lysobacterales bacterium
CGGAAGTGCGCATGCGCTCCTACAACCCCAAGGTGCGTGGCCATCTGCGACAGATCAAGAAAGCCGTGGAAATGATGCTGGCCGCACGCAGGCCGATTCTCTATACCGGTGGCGGCGTGGTGCTGGACAATGCCTCGGAAGCGTTGCGCAAGCTGGTGGATCTGACCCACATTCCCATTACTTCTACCCTGATGGGGCTGGGCGCCTTCCCCGGCAGTGACGAAAGGTTTCTTGGCATGCTGGGCATGCATGGTACCTACGAAGCGAACATGGCCATGCACGAGTCCGACCTGGTGATTGCCATTGGCGCTCGCTTCGATGACCGGGTCACCGGCCGTATTGCCGACTTCTGCCCGCATGCACAGATCATCCATGTGGATATCGATCCTTCTTCCATTTCCAAGACGGTGCAGGTGGATGTGCCCATTGTTGGTAGCGTGCGCTCGGTACTCCATGACATGCTGGAACTGATGGAATCCCACCCGGATTGTTGCCCGTCCGGGGATCTTTCCGACTGGTGGCAGCAGATCAAGGCATGGCGGCAAGTGAATTGCCTGGCCTATGAGCAGCCGAAGGAGCGCCTGATCAAACCGCAGTACGCGGTGGAAACCTTGTACAAGGTGACGGAAGGCCGATTGATTCTGGCCTCGGATGTGGGCCAGCACCAGATGTTTGCCGCTCAGTTCTATCCCTTTGACGAGCCCCGCCAGTGGATCAATTCCGGCGGCCTGGGCACCATGGGTTTCGGCTTGCCGGCGGCCATGGGTGCACAGTTGGCCTTTCCCGACCGGGATGTAGCCTGCATCACCGGCGAGGCCAGCATCCTCATGTGCATTCAGGAGCTGGCCACCTGCAAACAGTTCAATTTGCCGCTGAAGGTGGTTTTGCTCAACAACGGCTACATGGGCATGGTGCGCCAGTGGCAGGAAATGTTCTATGAAGGGCGCTATTCCCATTCCTATGTGGATGCCCTGCCCAATTTCACCGAACTGGCAAGAAGTTTCGGCCATGAGGCCATGCGCATTGAAAAACCGGAGGAACTGGAAGATCGCATGCGTGAGGCCTTTGCCATGAAAGATCAACTGGTATTTCTGGAAATCATGGTAGACCCGGACGAGAACGTTTACCCGATGATTGAAGCAGGCAAGGGGCATCATGAAATGGTGCTCTCCCCCAACCAGAAAAGCGAACGGGAGCTGGCCTGATGCGACACATCATTTCCATCCTGCTGGAAAACGAATCCGGTGCCCTGTCCCGTGTATCGGGCCTGTTCACCGCCCGGGGCTACAACATCGAGTCCCTGACCGTGGCCCCCACCCAGGACCCGACGCTGTCACGCATGACTCTGGTGACTCGTGGAGATGACGCCATGCTGGAGCAGATCACCAAGCAGCTGAACAAGCTGGTGGAGGTGGTCAAGCTGATTACCCTGGACGAATCCCCCCACATCGAGCGGGAAATGATGCTCATCAAGGTGCGTGCCGAACGGCAGAAGCGGGAAGAGGTGGCCCGGCTGGTGGACATCTTCCGTGGCCGCATCGTCGATGTGACCGAACTGAGCTATGTGGTGGAACTGACGGGTACCAGCGACAAGCTGGATGCCTTCATTGCCGCGCTGCCGGAAGAAAGCATCCTGGAAGTGGTGCGCTCCGGCCCCACCGGCATCGCCCGCGGTTTGAAAGCCCTGAAGGTCTGAGGTCGTTCCGCCGGAACGGGTCTCGAATCAACCCGGTTGTTCCTCCAGCCGCGCCATGACCTTGTTGCGGCCGGTATT
>JALWTZ010000154.1 GCA_026993285.1 Lysobacterales bacterium
GTCGTCACGGGTGCGGAACACGGCAATGTCGGCATCGGGGGTTTTCACCACCCGGCTGCCCAGTGGGGGAATGTCTTCCAGTTTGGCAATTTCGATCCAGTTGCTCATGGGGTTTTCTCTCCGGCTGTTGAACGCACAGGTTTCAGCAGCCTTCAGGCGCTGATTTTCAGGGGGATGAACTCGCGCTGGTCATCCGCTTCGGCCAGTTTCTTCCACGGGTCCTGCTGGGCCACCTTCTGGCTGATGAGGAAGCGCTCGTACAGGGCCTTGCGTTCGGCGGGGTTGTCCACCACGCAATCCTTGATGTATTGCAGGCCGACGCGCTCCACCCAGGGGGCGGTGCGTTCCAGGTAGTGGGCTTCTTCCCGGTATTTCTGGATGAAGGCACCGCTGTATTCCAGCACTTCTTCCTCGGTATCCACCTTGCAGAGCAGGTCGGTGACCCGCACCTTGATGCCGCCGTTGCCGCCGATGTGCAGCTCGTAGCCGGAGTCCACGCAGACCACGCCGAAATCCTTGATGGTGGCCTCGGCGCAGTTGCGCGGGCAGCCGGAGACGGCCATCTTGAACTTGTGCGGCATCCACGAGCCCCAGGTGAGTTCTTCCAGCTTGACGCCCAGGCCGGTGGAATCCTGGGTGCCGAAGCGGCACCAGCTCTTGCCCACGCAGGTCTTGACCGTGCGCAGCGCCTTGCCATAGGCGTGGCCGGAGACGAAGCCGGCCTCCACCAGATCCTTCCACATCTGCGGCAGGTCTTCCTTCTTCACTCCGAACAGGTCGATGCGCTGCCCGCCGGTGACCTTCATTTCCGGTACCTGGTATTTTTCCGCCACATCGGCGATGGCCCGCAGGTCATGGGGGGTGCACAGCCCGCCGAACATGCGCGGCACCACCGAGTAGGTGCCGTCCTTCTGGATGTTGCCGTGGGCACGCTCGTTGATGAAGCGGGAGCGGGGGTCGTCCTGGTATGCCTCCGGCCAGCGGGCCAGCAGGTAGTAGTTCAGTGCCGGGCGGCAGGTGGCGCAGCCGTCCGGGGTCTTCCAGTTGAGGAATTCCATCACCGCCGGGATGGATTTCAGTTGCTGGTCGCGAATGGCGGCGATGACCTCGTCATGGCTGTGGTCGGTGCACTTGCACAGGGCCTTTTTCGACGGCGCGGCATCATAGCCTTCGCCCACGGTGCTGGCCAGCAGGGCTTCCACCAGGCCGGTGCAGGAGCCGCAGGAGGCCGAGGCCTTGGTGTGGCTGCGCACTTCGTCCAGGGTGAACAGGCCCTTCTTGACGATGGCATCGACGATTTCGCCCTTGCACACGCCGTTGCAGCCGCAGATTTCCGCGTCATCGGGCAGGTTGGCCACCCGGGCCACATCGCCGTGGCCGGCATCGCCCAGATCGTGCTGGCCAAAGAGGATGGTGTTGCGGAAGGCGGAAATGTCGGTGCCCTCGCGCAGCAGCTGGAAATACCAGGTGCCGTCCATGGTATCGCCATAGAGCACGGCACCCTTGATGCGGTTGTCGCGGATGACCAGTTTCTTGTAGACACCTTCGGCCGGATCCTGCAGTACCAGGGTTTCATCGCCGTCGCCCTCGAGAAACTCGCCGGCGGAGAACAGGTCGATGCCGGTGACCTTGAGCTTGGTGGAGGTAATGGAGCCTTCATAGCGGGCGATGCCCATTTCCACCAGGTGGTTGGCGGCCACCTTGGCCTGTTCGAACAGGGGGGCCACCAGGCCGTAGCAGACATTGCGGTGCTGCACGCATTCGCCCACGGCAT
>JALWTZ010000155.1 GCA_026993285.1 Lysobacterales bacterium
GATCCCCCTGGGTCACATCGTGGTAGGCGATATAGAAGCTGCCGATGACATTACGCGTGATGGCCACATGCTCACCCACATTTCCGGCCGTATCCACCTGTTGAAAGCTGGCGCTGGAGCAGTCGTCTGTCTCGCAACGGGCGAGTTTCAGGCTACCGTTGCCCGCATCATGGTAAGCCATGACGGCATAGCCGTCCTTTGTGGTGGTCATGGCCACCCACGCGCCTACATCCCCGGCACTATCCACGGTTTGAATCGTGGCACTGCTACAGCTTTCATTCTGACACAGCGCCAGTTTGAGATTGCCGTTGTCGCGGTCATAGTAGGCAATGACCGGCAAGCCTGTCCTGCCCAATGTGAGCGCATTAAACTCGCCCACCACGCCGGTACTGTCCACCAGCTGGTCACTGCCGGTATTACAATCATGATCATCACAGTGGAACAGCCGCAAATCGCCGCCCACCGGCTCAAAGTAACTGACCACGGGCAAGCCGTCACGCCCGATCAGAAAATCAAACTCGACCGTCTGGCTCAAGCCACTACGCACCAGTCGCGCCCCCTCCGCTGGTAAGGGGCTGGAGGCCATGGACAGGGTTTCATTCTCCCGCTTCAGACCTTCACCGGCCTGAAAATCCTGCACATTGTCAGACTGGCAAACCACACTGCCATCGGCGGCAATACTGCGAACCGTACTGCCACTGGCACAACCGGTTCCAATCCGTGCCTGCCAGGTAATGCTCTCCAGGGATACCGTCACATCACCGCTGTTGCCAACAACCGTCACGCCCTCTCCACCCTGAATACCGGTCACATCACCGATAGATTGACCATCCGGTACGCAGATGACCGTCCCTGCCGCTTCCACCACCTGCATGAAACTGCCTGAAGGACAAGTGCCCGTGATCCTGCGCTGAATGCTGCCATCCGTTTCCACGGCCTGGAGACCGCTGGCCATCGCCTGCCCATCCACGCTGTTATCTGCCGCTGCCGTGGCATATTGGGCTTGTGGCAAGGCGGTGATGGCAATCCTTGGCAACAGCACTGTCCATGCATCATTGCTGCCGGAAGGGCGCAGGGCGATTTCCAGGCGGTAAGCTTGACCATCAAATTGCCAGCCGGGAAAGTCCGCCTCCAATTGAAACTGGCCCTTCGAAACCGGCACACCCGTCATTATGACTTCACTGACGGTCACGGAATCCGCATCGATCACACGCAAATAGAAATCCTTGTTGCCGCTGAAGAGTACACCCTGTTCACTCAATTGCCCCTGATAAACCAGTACTTCGGCCAATGCGTGCGTGGACACAAGCAGCATCCAGAACAGCGCGGTCCACTGAACAGCTCGGTTCATGGCCAGCCCCCTAGCGTGTACGGAGATTGGAAAGACAGGTGTTTTGCATGCAATACTCGACCACCAGGCTGTTGCCCAACTGTGCGATATGCAGCGGCAAGCCTTCCGAGTTCAACGACACCAGGGCATAGCCACCCACAGAAAGAGCGGGCGCCTCACCATACAACCGCTCACTGCAATCGTAGTTCATGCAACGGTTAATCCCTGTGCGACTGACTGTGTAGCTCAAGACCACCGCACCATGCAGCCCCGTACTGATACTGGTGCCACGAACAACCTGAAAAGTTGCGTAGTTGAGCAGGCTTTGCACACTGGTTGTCGAACACAGGTAATCCAGACAACGCAAGAAATAGACGAAAAAGTTGCTGGAATCCCCCACATCCCGGTTGTTGTAGACGATGGCCGGCAGACCATTTCCCAG
>JALWTZ010000156.1 GCA_026993285.1 Lysobacterales bacterium
GGCTTACGGTGCTGCCTGCCTGGGTACCGGCGCTGGCGGCATCGAAGAGCAGGAATTCAAAATCGTAGGTATTGGTGGCCGGGCTGCCGTTGTCGGACAACTGGCCCTGGTAGGTAAATGGCACGGCCTGCGTTGCCGTGGCCCATGCAAGAATGACCCCATAAAAAAGGTTTTGCCAGGTTTTCATTGCGCTCTCCCCTGTTTGCTTGTTTGACCCACGGGTGCTGCCTGCAACCCGTGGTACCGTGGCTGCCAGTTGCAGCCGCTGCCAGTGCAGCAAAAACAGGGAAAGAAAGCTTGAAAAAGTTGTGAATTTTTATGAATAATTGTGAATTTCTTATTTTTCAATCACTTGCAAGATGTCACTTTCAGCCATGAACCGGGGTTTTTGGAGCAATACGCTGCACTGTTGCACCCTACGAGGCCACGGAAAGCCTGCCGCAGGTCGGGTTAACGTCACAGCGGAGCCAGGTTGAGCTGCTGAAATACTACCTGTGGGTGCAGTTGCGGCAGACAGGCATGGGCCTGTTCGAAACAGGGGTTGTGGCGGTTGCTGGCCGCGGGTACGGCCAGCACTTGCATGCCGGCGGTGCGGGCGGCCTGCACGCCGGAACAGGCATCTTCCACCGCCCAGCAATGTTTCGGGTCCACCTGCAAGCGGCGGCAGGCGCTGAGGTAGACATCCGGAGCGGGCTTGCCGTGAGCTTCGTGTTCCGCCGAATGCAATACGGCAAAGCAGGCGCGCAGTTGCAGCCGGTCCACCACCGCATCGATCAGGGGCATCCAGGAGGAGGAAGCCAGCCCCAGCCGCACCCCGGCCCGGTGCAGGGCCTGTACCGTTTCCACCGCGCCGGGCAAGGCGCAACCCTGTGCTTCGATGAGCCGGGCCACCCGTTCCACGATGCGCCGGGCCACGCTTTTCTGGCTTTCACCCTGCCAGGGCTGGCGCTGGTACCAGTAATCCACCACGGCGTCGATACGCTGGCCCATGGTGGCCTCGCAGTCGGCTTCTTCCAGTTGCAGGCCGAGCTGGCGGAAGATTTCCACTTCCGCCCTGCGCCAGAGCGGTTCGGAGTCGATGAGCACGCCGTCCATGTCAAAGACCACGGCGGCCGGTTGCCGTGCCGCCATGTCAGAGCAGTTTGACCAGCGTGTGCAGGCAGTGCTGTACCCGGTCCATGCCCCGGGCCAGGGCCAGGCGGATTTCTTCCATGGTGATTTCCGTCTCCTGCCGGCCGGCGGCGGGGTTGACCACCAGCGCCAGGGTGGCATAGGGCAGGCCCGCTTCCCGGGCCAGGGCCGCTTCGGGCATGGTGGTCATGCCCACCAGGTGGGCACCGGCCTTTTCCATGGCGTTGACTTCCGCCGCCGTTTCCAGCCGCGGGCCCTGGGTAACGGCCAGGGTGGCGCCGTCGATGGCCGTCTCGCCGGCGGCATGGGCCGCGGCCAGCAGGCGCTCGCGCAGGGGCTGGTCGAAGGGCCAGGTGAAATCCACATGCTTGCTGTCGTCGAAGTTCTTGTCGAAATAGGTGTGTTCCCGCCCCCAGGTGTAGTCGATGATCTGGTCGGGCACCACCAGGGTGCCGGCCGGCCAGTCGCGGCGGATGCTGCCCACGGCATTGATGGCGATGATGGCTTCCACCCCGGCGGTTTTCAGCGCCCAGACATTGGCGCGATAGTTGATGGCGTGGGGCGGCAGGGTGTGGTGTTCCCCGTGGCGGGCGATGAACACCAGTTGCCGGCCATGCACCTGCAGGTGGTTGAGGGGGC
>JALWTZ010000157.1 GCA_026993285.1 Lysobacterales bacterium
ATCTGGGCGTGCTAGAATTTCGCCCTCCCTGAACCGGCGAAAACCTCATGATGAAAGCCCCCGAACTGCTCTCCCCCGCAGGCTCCCTCAAGCACATGCGCCACGCCTTTGCCTTTGGCGCCGACGCTGTCTACGCCGGCCAGCCCCGCTACAGCCTGCGGGTGCGCAACAACAGCTTTGATCTGGACAACCTGGCCCAGGGCATCGAGGAAGCCCACCGCCTGGGCAAGAAATTCTTCGTGGTCAGCAACATCTACCCGCACAACAGCAAGATGCGCACCTTCCTCAAGGACATCACCCCGGTGATGGAACTACAACCCGATGCGCTGATCATGTCCGACCCGGGCATGATCATGCTGGTACGGGAGCACTGGCCGGAGATGGACATTCACCTGTCCGTGCAATCCAATGTGGTCAACTACCAGTCGGTCAAATTCTGGCAGCAGGTGGGCCTGCGCCGCATCATCCTCTCGCGCGAGCTTTCACTGGAGGAAATCGCCGAAATCCGCCAGGAATGCCCGGACATGGAGCTGGAAGTCTTCGTCCACGGTGCTCTGTGCATCGCCTACTCCGGCCGCTGCCTGCTCTCCGGCTACATCAATCACCGCGACCCCAACCAGGGCACCTGCACCAATGCCTGCCGCTGGAAATACCAGGCCCATGAGGCCCGCGAAACCGAAAGCGGCGACATCATCCCCGTGCTCGAACAGGATGAAACCGGCTGCAGCGACCCGGACGCGCCACCGGTCTACCTGCTGCAGGAAGCAGGCCGCCCCGAACGGCTGATGCCCGCCTTCGAGGACGAACACGGCACCTACATCCTCAACTCCAAGGACCTGCGGGCCGTGCAGCATGTACGCAAACTGATGGAAATCGGCATCGACTGCCTGAAGATCGAGGGGCGGACCAAATCCTATTACTACGTGGCCCGCACCGCACAAATCTACCGCCGGGCCATCGACGACGCCCTGGCCGGGCGGGATTTCGACCTGCAACTGATGGACGAACTGGAAGGCCTGGCCAACCGCGGCTACACCGAGGGCTTTCTCCGCCGGCATGTGCACGACGAATACCAGAACTACGAACAGGGCCACTCCATCGGCAAGCAACAACAATTTGTGGGTGAACTGACCGCCACCGACGATCAGTGGGCCACGGTGGAAGTGAAAAACCGTTTCCAGACCGGCGACCGGCTGGAATGGATCACCCCGGACGGCAACCTGCCCTTCACCCTGGAAAACCTGCTGGACCGCAACGGCCAACCGGCGGAAGTGGCCCCCGGCTCCGGCCATCAGGTAAAAGTTCCACTACCCCAGGGCTGGCAGGCACAGGCACCGGAGATGGCGCTACTGGTGCGGAATTTGACCTGAAGCCCGCTTAAACCCGCTTCCAACCACACCGCCCCTCGCCTGCCCGTGTTGGGTATGCGACAATACGCCGTTTTCGCATTCTCGCACCGGAAACCATGTCCACCAGCAACGAAAACGGGGCGGAAAAGCCCAGGCATTTCATTCAGCACATCATCGAGGCCGACCTGGCCTCGGGCAAGCATGCGCACATCCACACGCGCTTTCCGCCCGAGCCCAACGGCTATCTGCACATCGGCCATGCCAAGGCCATCTGCATCAACTTCGGCCTTGCCGAGCAATATGGCGGTTTGTGCAACCTGCGCTTCGACGACACCAACCCGGAGAAGGAAGAAGCCCATTACGAACAGGCCATCGAAGCCGATGTGCGCTGGCTGGGCTTCGACTGGGGCGAGCGGC
>JALWTZ010000158.1 GCA_026993285.1 Lysobacterales bacterium
TCCAGCTCGAACCAGGCCGGTCGATGGGCCTGCCCGGGCCAGGTGCCCCGCAGCAGGGGGGCCTGAATCAGGGCAGCGGGTCTGGGGTGGAGCTGGCCGCCATCTTCCAGCCCGTTTGGCGGGCTGGTTTCCAGTCGCTCCATCCAGGGCTGGAACAGGCGTTGCCAGTGTTCTGGCGTGGATGCAGGGATGGCGGGCAGGCCCTCCGGCCAATCCTGCGGGCCGGGTCCGGGCAGGCTGGCATAGCGCAGTTTGGACAACTGGTACAGCGGTGCCGGGCTGTCCAGCTGCCGGCTCAGGTCTTGCAGGATCGGATTCGGTGACTGGCTGTTGAGGTCTTTCAGCAGGTGCAGGCTTTCGCGAGTCCAGTGGGTGGGGGGTTGCTGCAACACCACCAGTGCGGTCGGGCGCATGGCCAGAATCTGTTCAACAATCAGGCTGAACTGGTGCTGGTCCCAGGGCCAGGCACCCAGTTTTTCCTGACTGGCCTGGTCGATTTCCACCAGCAGCCAGGGCGTCTTTTTTTCGGGTTTGGGATGAAAATGGGCGGTGAGCTGGTACCAGCCGCTTTCCAGCCAGGCGCGCTGGGGGAGGAAAAAGGCCGCCATCAGCAGAAGCAGCAGGCCCGCCACGGGCCAATCCAGCCGCCGGTGCCAGGCGGGTTGTTTCCTGGAGGGTTTTGCCGGTTTGCGCTTTGCCTTGGCGGCCATTTCAGGGGTCCATGGCGGGCTTGCTGGCGGAATCTTCGTTCAGCAGGCGGATCCTTGCCAGCGCGCCAAAGTGACGGTGATCATAGTAATAGAGCTTGCCCGGTTTCACCCGGTAGTCCTGTTGCAGTCGCCAGCAATCGGGCTCCAGCCCCAGTGACCGGGGGAAGCCGGGTTTGCAATAGCCGATATCCAGCTTCAGATGCAGATAGCTGCCCTTGTACAAGCTGGCCTGCCCATCCAGCCGGGGCGGTTGCACCTGTTCCGCCTCTCTTGGGTGTTCCCGGGGGAAATCCAGTGTCAGCAGGGATTCATCCGGTACATCTTCACGGGGTGGCGGGCGCAAGCGAACAGGTTGTTGTGCCTGCCTTGGAACGACCGGCTGGACCCAGCTGAAACGGGCCAGCACGGTGTAGCGGGCGCTGCGCTGGAGGCGGCGGGCTTCTGCCTGCAGGCCCTGTTGCTCTTCCGGCAGCAGCTGCCAGAAGGGCGGGTGGGCCTGTTCAGGGGCCAGCGGCGGAGCCAGTGCCGGCTCAAGGGTGATGTCGGCAGGCAGCAAAGGCCGTGCCTGGCTGTAGTCCGGCCAGTCGGGCTTGCGTGCGGGAAAACGGTCGCGAGCCAGCGGACGTTCGAACAGCAGAATATCCACTTGATAGATCTTGTCCCTTGCTGCAGGAGCGGTTTGGGCCTGTGCGCCGCCGAGCAGCAGGATGGACAGGGCAAGCAAGACGAGACGCATGGCGTTCAGGGCTCCTGCAATCGTTGCAGCAGATTGCCGATAAAGGCGATGCGTTGTTCCAGGGTGTTCATGGGGGCAGTAAAACGCAATTTGTCCTGCCCGTCAAAGGCCAGTTGCCGGGGGTATTGCTGGATGAGCTGCACCACGCGCATGGGGTCCACCGGGGTGGTGGGGGAGAAGACCAGCCGACCGCGCTGTTCGTCGGCGGAGATGCGTATCAGGCCCAGGCGGATGGCCTGTTGCTGCAGGCGGGTGATGGCAAACAGGTTCTTCACCGGTTCGGGCAGCAGGCCGAAGCGGTCGATCATTTCGATTTGCA
>JALWTZ010000159.1 GCA_026993285.1 Lysobacterales bacterium
GTGGTAGTCCCTGGGGTGGTAGTCCCTGGGGTGGTAGTCCCTGGGGTGGCGGCCCATGGGGCTGGTGAGTCATGAGGAGACCGGCCTTGCCGGTCTCCCACATCCCGGGAGATTGACATGTTGACTGTAGTGGCCAGCCTGAAGGGCGGCACTGGCAAAAGTACGCTGGCATTCAATCTCGGCGTATGGCTGCAACAAAACCGCACTGCAGTACAACTGCTGGATCTGGACCCGCAGGGCACGCTGACCGATGTGGTCGCCTTGCGGCACGATGAAGGCTTCGAGCCTTTTCTCGATGTCAGTAGCCCGTCCCTGCAGAAATTGCGCAAGATGGCTTTTTCCAAAGGTTTCTGGTTGGCCGATGTCAGCGTGGGGGATAACAAACGCATGGAGCAAGTGCTGCTGAAAGCCGGGCAGATCGTGGTACCGGTGCCACCCAGCCAGGCCGATGTCTGGTCCCTGCAACGCTTTCTGCAACAGTTGAACCAGCTGCATGATGGCTCACCGCCTTCTGTGTATGCATTCATCAACCGTGCAGATACCCATGTTTCCGTACGGGAAAGCGACGAGACCGCAGATGCCCTTTCCGCAATCCATGACATCCATTTTCTCAATCCGAGGCTGGGACAACGCACGGTATTCCGCCGTTCATTCAGTGAAGGGCTGGCTGTATTCGAACTTGAACCTCGAAGCAAGGCCAGTCTGGAATTCAACCGCCTGGCGCGGACGCTTTTCCCCAAGAAATCATTCAAACAAGGTAAATCAAAATGAATCTGATCAAACGTCTTTTCAAGGCACTGCTGGTCATACTGATTCTGGCTGTTTTTGCATTGGCCATCTGGCAAAACCGTGCATGGATCCAGGCTCATGGACAGCCCATTTTGGCCAAGCTGCAGCACTGGGCCAGCCAGGGCACCTGGAACGAAAACGAGGAGACACCAAAGACCACCCACTCCCCACCCATCGATGAGCATGCGCAGGCCGCTTCCGAGGTATCAGCAGCACCCATGCCGGAAAGTGCTGAAATGCCCCATGAAGGTACCGAACCTGAGGAAACGACACCCGATCACGAGTTGGCGGAAACTGAAACACCGGCTACGCATGAAATGCTTCCAACACAGCAACACGAGAGCGAACCGGTGGCTGACAATTCCGCAGTATCACAGCCAGCTCTTGCTCTGGAAGAACAACCCGGTGAATCCATTGCCGAAGAAGGCGATAGCCTTGCAGTGGAACCAGGGGATGAAGCCAACGCCTCACCCGTCATGGAGCAGATCAGCCAGGTTCGTCAATGGGTCTGGGAAGGGCGCCTGGACAAGGCACGAGATACATTGCAACAGGCCATTGAGCAAGATCCCGAAAACCCGGCCTACCTGTGGGAACTGATGCAGCTGGAGCGTTACAGCCAGCATTTTCATCAGGCTGCCCAACTACAATGGCGCTTGCAATTGCTAGCCATGAAAGCACAGCAGGAGCAGCAACTGGAACAAATGAAGCAATGGCAAGCGAAGGTGGGTGAACAACAGGCCCGGTTGCATGCCCGTATTCGGCAACTGGAAGACGAACTGGAACGCACACGCCATGCGCTGGCACAACCCCTGGAGAACCAACCATGAGTATCCAACCGGTCGATCTGGAAGAAAACGTGGAAGAAAAGATCACGGAAGAATCCCCCACGGTCATACTGCCGCCTGAAGCCATCGAACGCTTTCTGGGCAACTTCGAGCGCAGCACCCGCCGATGGGAGATCGTGGTCTATCCGGC
>JALWTZ010000160.1 GCA_026993285.1 Lysobacterales bacterium
CCTGGGTCATGCTCAGACCGGTGGGGTTGTTGGGAGAGTTGAGTACCATCAGCTTCTGCCCTTGCGGCATGCTTTCCAGCAGCAGCGCCAGCCGCTGGGCATCCACCCGGAATTGCTGGTCGTATTGCCCGGGCAGGGTGAAGACCGGTTTGTTGCAAAGCCTGGCCTGGGGTTCATAGCTGACCCAGCAGGGGCCGGGCAAAATCAGCGGCCCCTCCAGCAGGAACATGAGCTGGAAGAGCAGTTCCTTGGAGCCGGGACCGACCACCACATGGCTGCCCGGATAAGCGTAGCCAAAGCGCTCCCGGTAAAAGGCCGCCACAGCCTCGCGAAGCTCCGGCAGGCCCTGGGTGGGCAGATAGGACTTGCGGTGCGCCTCGTCCTGCAGGGCCTGTTCCAGTGCCGGCGGCACCGGAAAGGGGGATTCGCCAAAACCCAGATGGCAGACTTCACGCCCCTGATCACGCAATCGGGCAACGGTTTGGTTGATGGCCAGAGTGGCCGATTCCTTCACGCGGGTTGCATGAGGATGGATGGCAGCTTGCATGGTTGTTTTCCCGTATTTTTTGTTGGAGGTTCAAGGCGAATCATACGGGAGTGCGTGCGGATGAAAAGAGGGAATCCTGGCCAATTGGCCCGCTGGAGCACAATAAAAACTTATCAGGAAAAAGCCCGCTTTCGCGGGCTTGTCAGAAAAACTAATCTCAGTGCAGCAAATCGTGCCAGCCGGGTTTTTTCTCCGGGTCACGAATGTAGTTGTGCGCCTGGATCAGATACCAGATACCCAGCGGCTTGTCCCGGCCCGCGCCATGGGTTTGCGGGTGGGGCATGGGCACGATGTAGTCCTGCCAGAAGGGCTGGAAGAGAAAGTCGGTGGCATACGGGTAACCGCTGCCGGTGACCACCACGCCATCGGTCACATAGTGATAGCCATAGCCCATGGTGTGCTGAAAGACCACCTGACCATCCACGACCTTTTCCGGCCAGAGAAAACGGCAATGGAACAATGGGCTTTCTACGGGGATTTCCGCCAGAGCCGGATGCAATGCCGTGGCAGGCTTCCACCGCCCCATGAGATCGGTACTGACATACCAGGCCCGTTTTTCACACCGCCAGTAGCGGTGATCCGGCGTGGCCAGCACTTCGCTGTGGCTGTTGCGTGCCCGTTGAAGCGAAGTGCCTTTCACAGGTGTCAAACCCGGTTCATTCACCCATTCCACCGGTTCCAGTTCGCTTTCCAGCGCCACGCTGTGTGCATGGGGCTTTTGCCAGGCGGCCACCGCGGCCTTGGCCTCCTCCGTGCCAGGCACGCTGGCACGCAGGGCCGCAAAGGGGGCGGCTTTCGGCAGGCGGGAGAAATCAGCAGGCAGCTTGGGCGTGGCATATTGCCAACGGGCGTCGTCGGTGAGTACGGGAGCGCTGAACCAGCGACCGGAAAGCAGCAGATAATACTGGCCATCGAAGTAAATCATCGGTTCGCTGGCATTGGCCACCCACTGCAGTTCCGTACCGGGAATGGTTTGCAGTTCCGGTTCGCCCTGCAGTTGTACCAATACGGTGGGTTCGAAGGCGGTAATGATTTCCAGTTCCGGGTTGGGCTTGGGGTCGCGGCCCGCCTCGTAGGCAGCCTGCCATTCCGGGTCATTGGTGGGCAACAGCTCAAAGCCTTCCGGCAAGGTTTTCACCGGCTGCCAGCGCAGGGTGTCCCTGGGCCATTGTTTGCCGGTCTTGTCCGTGGGCATGGACCACCAGGCCTGCCCGA
>JALWTZ010000161.1 GCA_026993285.1 Lysobacterales bacterium
TAGTCGATCTCCTGAAAGATCGAATCGAGCCATTCGCACTCCTTCAAAAAGCCCTCGTCGATGCAGTTGCCCAAAATCCCGTCGTACAGCCGGTTGAAGCGCTGGCAATGGTCGTGGGTGCGTTTGGTGGCGTACTCCACGGTGGTGCCGGTTTTCATGATAAAGGCCCAGTCGGAGCTTTGCGCCAGCAGCAGCTCCCGCGCCGCCTGGTTGAGCGCCCGTTGCAGCAGCCCGTCCGCATCCGGGAAGCGTTCGGCCAGCTCGCACATGCGATCGGCGGCCATGTGCAGATGCCGGTAGATCCAGGCGTTGCTGCCCTCCAGCCAATACTCGGCATAGCCCCCCGCGCCCCAGGACGACAGGGATGGGGTGGCCACCTGATTGACCGGCTGTTCCGCCAGATAGGTCATCGGTGTGACCAGCCGGACGGTATCCTGATCGAAAGCGGTTTTGCGGATAAAGCTTTCCAGAAACTCCGGCCCCTCGTACCACCAGTGGCCGAACAGTTCCGCATCGTAAGGCGCCACCACCAGTGGCTTTCTGCCCCCCAGCACGGTATTCAGGTGGTTGGCCTGACGCTGCCGGTTTTGCAAAAAGTTGGCGGCGTGGCCTTCCACCTTGCCCATGGCCCAGTCGCGCCGGTAGGGCTCTTTGTGCTTGGCCCCCTTGCCGGTGATGCGGTGGTACTTGATGCCGGTGTGGATGCGAATGCCGTCCGGGTGGATGTACGGGCCGATATAGCCCGCATCCAGGTCAAAGCCGATGTCCCGGTAGAAATCCCGATAATCGACATCCCCCGGATACCCCTCCTCGGCGCTCCAGACCTGACGGCTGGACTCCACATCCCGGCCAAACGCCGCCACCCCGTGCTCGGTGATGAGCGGGGCGAACACCCCGTATTTGGGGCGGGTATCGGCGTTTAAAATGCCGTGGGTTTCGATGATGAAAAAGCGGATGCCCGCCTCTTCCAAAAACCGGTCCACCCCTGGATAGTAGCCGCACTCGGGCAGCCAGATGCCGTTGGGGCTGCGGTCAAAGTGCTTTTCGTAGTTGGTTTTGGCCACCTGAATCTGGGCCCGCACCGCCCGCTCGTTCTGCATCATCAGCGGAAAGAAGCCGTGGGTGGCGCCGCAGGTGATGATCTCCAGCACCCCCTGCTCCTGAAAACGCCGGAACGCCGACAGGATGTTGCGCCCGCAGACCTGCTCGAAAATACGCAGTTCTTCGGTAAAGCGGTCGAAGTAGAAGTGGGCCAGATTATTAAAATCCTCATGGCCGCGGGTGCGATTTTTTTCCTTGCCCGCCAACTCAATCAGCTTGTGCAGGCGGCGGCCATAGCGTTCCGCCAGCAGCGGGTCGGCCAGCATCTCGCACAACGGCGGGGTGACGCTCATGGTGATTTGGAACGGCACCTGATCGGCGCACAGCCGTTCCATCATGGCAATGAGGGGGATATAGGTTTCCCCGATGGCTTCAAACAGCCAGTCTTCCTCCATGAACTCCGGATATTCCGGATGCCGCACAAACGGCAGATGCGCATGAAGAACCAGGGAAATCAGTCCCTTTTCCACGTTGTACCCCTTTTAAGAATGGACTGATGTTCGATGCCGGACGGCAGGCCGTTCACCGGCCATGCACCCCTAGCGCCGGGTGATGGAGCCACCCGAAGAGGGCAGCCATCCCTCGCGCAGGATGCGTTGAATCTGCTCCGACCCACCCCGCTCCGACAGGCCGCCGGAAAGGGCGTAGATCGACTCGAAC
>JALWTZ010000162.1 GCA_026993285.1 Lysobacterales bacterium
CCTGTTGCTCTGGCATGGCTTGAGCGGCTGAAGGCCATTGTGTCTCCGGGTGCAAACAGCGTAGTCTTGGAGACATGAACGCTTGTTTCGCATGCCATCACTGGACCCGGCTGGCTGTCGTGCTGGGGCTGGCGTGGTGGCTGGCTGCTTGTGCCGCCACTTCACCGGCCTGGGTGGAAGACCGCAGCCTTCACAGTGGAAAGACATCTAGCCGGAAATCCAGTTACAGAAAGACCGTCCGCCGTCCGGCACGATATACCGTACGCAAGGGGGATACCCTCTACAGCATAGCCTTTCGCTATGGCCTGCGTTTTCAGGATCTGGCCCGCTGGAATGGTATCCGCAAGCCCTATGTGATCTATCCGGGCCAGCACCTGCGCCTGAAACCGGGTGGAAAAACCACGAAGAAAACCGCATCCGCCAAGCACAGCAAGCCAGCCGTCACACTATCGACGAACAGAACCGTCACATCCAGCACGGGGAATAAATCTGGCGGTTCGCGCAAACCGGTGAAAAAGCCGCGTGGTGTACAGAATGTCAAAGTCTGGCGGTGGCCCTTGCGTGGCCGGCTGCTGTCCAGTTTCAAGGCCGGTGATCCGGCCCGGCAGGGCATCAATATTGCCGTCAAGGCCGGTACGCCGGTACGAGCGGCGGCAGGTGGCAAGGTGGTTTACAGTGGCAATGGCCTGCGCGGTTTTGGCGAGCTGGTCATCATCAAGCACAATGATCGCTGGCTGACCGCCTACGGCCATAATCGCAAGCGCAAGGTCAAGGAAGGGCAAACGGTTCAGGCGGGGCAGGTGATTGCCGAGGCCGGCAACTCGGAAGCGCCCCAGGTCATGCTGCATTTCGAAATTCGCAAGGATGGCAAGCCGGTGGACCCGTTGAAATACCTGCCGTGAGCCTGTTTAGCCCAGCAGAATCATCACGGCCTTGCGCCCGTCGGCCTGGAGGATGTTCCAGGTATGACAGGCCGCCCGGCTGGGCATGAAGTCACACCCCAGCCCCTGACCGGCCAGCCAGGCCAGCAGGCGCGGTTCCGGCAGCCCTGGCTGTTTGCCGGTGCCAATCAACCACAGTTCCGCGCCGTGCTGCATCAGGGGCAGGGCGATTTCCGCCAGCTTGTCGGTGGGCCAGTCCTGTGGTGGCCCTGCATCCCAGGGTACAACCTGGTGTGGCAGCAACAGCAGGGGAGTGGCGTGTGCCTGATCCTGTATCCGTACCTGCCCCGGCTGCCAGCTCTGAATCAGCAGCGCATCTTCCGGGGCGTGCAGCGTCAGTTCCATGCTAGTCCGGCAGGGCGATTTTGGGCTTGTCCGGGTTGGGACGGTAGAAGCAGGCCACATGGCCGATTTTCTGCACCAGCACGGCACCAAAGCGTTGCTGAATGTCTTCGATCCACTGGGCGCGCTGGCTGCGTTCGTCGGTACGCAGCTTGACCTTGATCAGTTCATGGAAGGTCAGGGCATTGTCCATTTCATCCAGCACGGCTTCGCTGAGGCCCTGGTTGCCGGTCATGACGACGGGCTTGAGTCCGTGGCAGAGGCCACGCAGATACTTGAGCTGGCTTTCGCGCAGCGATAGAGGAAAAGTCATGGGTTTGTCTGGTTAATCAGGTAAAATCGCATTCTATCATCAGCACTGGGCCAATACATGGCACGCAGCAAAAGTTCTCATCGCTGGTTGCGCGAGCATTTCGATGATCCCTATGTGAAAAAGGCGCAGGAAATGGGCCTGCGCTCACGCGCGGCATTCAAGTTGATGGAAATCGACGACAAGGATCATCTGCTGATCCCTGGCCGGAGGGTCGTGGATCTGGGCGCGGCGCCGGGTGGCTGGCTGCAGGTGGCGCAACAGCGGATGAAGGGGCAGGGTGCACTCATTGGCCTGGACCTGCTGCCGGTGGAGCCTTTGGAGGGCGTGCTCTTCATTCAGGGGGATTTTCGCGAAGATGATATCCATGCACAATTGACCGAAGCGCTGGCCGGCCAGCCGGTAGACCTTGTCTTGTCGGACATGGCCCCCAATATCAGTGGCATGGAGGCGGTGGATCAGCCCCGTGCCATGTATCTGGTGGAGCTGGCGCTGGAGTTTTGTCGCGAACAGTTGAAACCGGGCGGTGACTTTCTGGTCAAAGCCTTCCAGGGCGAAGGTTTCGATACCTTTCTCAAGGCGATGCGTCAGGATTTTCAGCGGGTGGTAACCCGCAAACCAACCGCTTCCCGCCCGCGCAGCCGAGAGCAATACCTGCTGGGCCGTGGGTTCCGGGGCCGCTGATCGCCGCCCCTTGCCCTGTCCAAGCCCCGTGCTTTGTGGTGAAATGAAGGAAAACCCGCCGTTGCAGGCGGAATCGTCGAATCAGGCCGGATATTGCCGGCAGAGAGGATAGTTGCTTGAACGATCTGGCAAAAAACATGATTCTGTGGCTGGTCATCGTCGTGGTACTGATGACCGTCTTCAGCAATTTCGCCCAGCAGAACGCTGCCGCGAACACCCTGCCTTATTCCCGTTTTCTGGATTATGTGGAATCGGGCGAAGTCCAGCATGTGGAACTGCTGACCGATGAAAGCGGCGGTTCGGTGCTGCGTGGCAAGCTGAGCAACGGCCAGAGTTTTGTCAGCTATGCCCCGCCATCCGACACCAAGCTGATTGATGAGCTGGTCAGTCGCAAGGTGGAGTTCAAGGCCCTGCCACCGGAAAAGCCCTCCCTGTTCATGGCCTTTCTGCTCAACTGGTTCCCCTTCCTGTTGCTGATTGGCGTGTGGATTTTTCTCATGCGCCAGATGCAGGGCGGTGGCGGTGGCCGGGGTGCCATGTCTTTCGGCAAGAGCCGGGCGCGCATGCACGGCGAGGACCAGGTACAGGTGACCTTCGCCGATGTGGCTGGTGTGGAAGAGGCCAAGGAAGAAGTGCAGGAGCTGGTGGACTTTCTCCGTGATCCCGGCAAGTTTCAGCGCCTGGGTGGCAAGATTCCCCGTGGCGTGCTCATGGTGGGCCCGCCCGGCACCGGCAAGACCCTGCTGGCCAAGGCCATTGCCGGCGAGGCCCGGGTGCCCTTCTTTACCATTTCCGGTTCCGATTTTGTGGAGATGTTTGTCGGCGTGGGGGCTTCCCGCGTGCGTGACATGTTCGACCAGGCCAAGAAGCACGCACCCTGTATCATCTTCATCGATGAAATTGACGCCGTGGGCCGGCATCGGGGCGCGGGTCTGGGTGGCGGCCACGATGAGCGTGAACAGACCCTGAACCAGTTGCTGGTGGAAATGGATGGCTTCGAGGGCAATGAAGGCATCATCGTCATCGCCGCCACCAACCGCCCGGATGTGCTGGACCCGGCCCTGTTGCGACCGGGTCGTTTCGACCGCCAGGTGGTGGTGCCGCTGCCGGATATCCGTGGCCGGGAACAGATTCTCAAGGTACACATGCGCAATGTGCCGGTCGCCGCCGATGTAAAACCGGCGGTACTGGCACGGGGCACGCCGGGATTTTCCGGTGCGGACCTGGCCAATCTGGTCAACGAGGCCGCCCTGTTCGCCGCAAGAGAGAACAACAACGAAGTGCGCATGGAGCATTTCGAGAAAGCCAAGGACAAGATCATGATGGGTGCGGAACGCCGCTCCATGGTGATGAAGGAAAAGGAGAAGAAACTCACGGCCTACCATGAGGCGGGCCATGCCATTGTCGGGCTGAAGGTGCCGGCCCATGATCCGGTGTACAAGGTCAGCATCATCCCGCGTGGGCGTGCTCTGGGCGTGACCATGTACTTGCCGGAAGAAGACAAGTACAGCCACAGCAAGGAGGAGCTGGAGTCCAATCTCAGCAGCCTGTATGGCGGCCGCATTGCCGAAGAGCTGATTTTCGGCCCCGAGCATGTCACCACCGGCGCCTCCAACGACATCGAGCGGGCCACCCAGCTGGCACGCAACATGGTGACCCGCTGGGGCTTGTCCGATCTGGGGCCACTGACTTATGCCGAGGAAGAAGATGAGGTCTTTCTGGGCCGGTCCATTACCCAGCACAAGCATGTTTCGGAACGGACCGCCGAAAAAATTGATGCGGAAGTCCGCAAGATCATCGATCGCAACTATGCCCGCGCCAAACAGATTCTCGAGGAGAATGAGGACAAGCTGCACTTGATGGCCCAGTCGCTGATCAAGTATGAAACGCTGGACAGCGAGCAGATCGAACAGATCATGGCGGGTCAGGAGCCTTCTCCGCCGGAAGGCTGGAACGATCATGACGGCCCGGATTCCGGAACCCCATCGGGCAAGAAGGAGAGTGCCCCGGATGCCGGTGTGGTAGGCGGGCCAGCGCAATCCCATTGACCGCCATGAGCAGAAACTGGCGTACAGAAAGGGTGGCCCATGGCCGCCCTTTTCTCATGGGGATTGTCAACGTCACACCGGATTCCTTCTCCGACGGTGGCCGGCATCTGGAAATGACCGCCGCGGTGGAACATGCACTGTCACTGGCAGAGCAGGGGGCCGACTGGCTGGACATTGGCGGGGAATCCACTCGCCCCGGTGCGGCGGATGTGCCCGTTGAAGAAGAACTGAAACGGGTAGTGCCGGTGATCGAAGGCATTCGCCGTCACAGTCAACAGCCCATTTCCATCGATACCAGCAAGCCCGAAGTGATGCGCGCGGCAGTGGCTGCCGGCGCCAGCCTGATCAACGATGTACGCGCCCTGCGTGCGCCCGGTGCACTGGAGGCGGCCGCCGAGCTGCGCGTACCGGTCTGCCTGATGCACATGCAGGGTCAGCCACGCACCATGCAACAGGCGCCGCACTATGCCGATGTCGTGGCCGAGGTGGAACAATGGCTGCGGCAACGGGTGGCAGCCTGTGCCGCTGCGGGTATCCCGGAATCGACCATTCTGGTGGACCCGGGTATTGGCTTTGGCAAGACACTGGCGCACAATCTGGCCCTGATGCGTGCCTGCGACCGTTTTGACCAGCTGGCCGGTGGCGTGCTCATGGGGGTATCGCGCAAGTCCTGGCTGGAAAAACTGCTGGGCCTGCCGGTGGAAGACCGAACCTGTTCCAGTGTGGTCGCCGCCGCCCTGATGGCGCAGCGGGGCATGACCATGGTGCGCGTGCATGATGTGGCAGAAACCGCCCAGGCCCTGCGCCTGGTCCAGGCCTGGGAGCAAGAGCAATGAGCAAGATGTTTGGCACCGACGGCATACGCGGGCGGGTAGGCGAGCCGCCCATCACTGCCGACCGCATGCTGCATATCGGTTGGGCGCTGGGCCGCGCACTTTCGGACGAAGGCCCGGGCGCGGTACTGATCGGCAAGGATACGCGCATCTCCGGCTACATGTTCGAATCGGCGCTGGAAGCAGGCCTGTCCGCCGCTGGCATGGACATTCTCCTTTCCGGGCCCATGCCCACCCCGGCCATTGCCTATCTCACCCGCACCCTGCAGGCACGGGCGGGCATCGTCATCAGTGCCTCGCACAACCCCTACCATGACAACGGCGTCAAGATTTTCTCCACCGAGGGGCACAAGCTTTCCGATGAAACCCAGCAGCGCATTGAAGCGTTGATGCAGGCCCCCTTTACCACCGTGGATGCAGCCGCACTAGGCAAGGCCAGCCGTATCGACGACGCACCCGGCCGCTACATCGAATACTGCAAGAGCCGTGTGGCGGACGGCCTGAGCCTGCGAGGTCTGCGCATGGTTGTCGATTGCGCCAACGGTGCCACCTACCAGGTCGGCCCGCGGGTGTTCATGGAGCTGGGGGCGGAAGTGCAGACGCTTTGCGCGGAGCCGGACGGATTCAATATCAATGCAGGTTGCGGTTCCACCGATCTGGAGAAACTGCGGCAGGCGGTTGTGGCCGAGCAGGCTGATCTGGGCATTGCCTTCGATGGGGATGGTGACCGGGTGATGCTGGTGGATCATCACGGCCAGGTGGTGGACGGAGACGGCATGCTCTACATTCTGGCCATGCACTGGCGTGAGCGGCGGCCCTTCGGTGGCGTGGCCGGCACGCTGATGAGCAATCTGGCGCTGGAACAGGCGCTGGCAGCCGCCGGCATTCCCTTCGTGCGCACCCCGGTGGGAGACCGCCATGTACACCGGGCCTTGCGAGAGAAAGGCTGGACACTGGGCGGCGAACCCTCCGGGCACATCCTCTGCCTGGATCGCACCGTCACCGGTGATGGCATAGTTTCTGCGTTGCAAGTGCTTGAGATCATGGTTTCCACGGGCCAGTCACTGGCAGAATTGGCGGCCGGCCTGGAGCGCTGCCCGCAGGTAATGATCAATGTACCTGTCAGTGGGCCGGTGGATCTGGACCACAACCCGGCTCTGCAACAGGCGCTGGAGCAACACCAGGCCGACATGGCCGGGCAGGGGCGCGTGGTATTGCGTGCATCGGGCACCGAACCCAAGGTGCGCGTCATGGTAGAACATCAACAGGCGGAAGCCGCGCGGCAGCATGCCGAAGCGCTGGCCGCCATTGTGCAAGCAGAATTTGGAGACCCGAAACAATGACTACAGCCAAAGACCTGCCGGTCAATATTCCCATTCTGGACATCGGTCGCTTTGAACATGACCAGGCCGCCTTTGTGGAGGAGTTGGGCAAGGGCTACGAAGAGTGGGGCTTTGCCGGCATCACCAACCATGGCATTGATCCGGCACTGATCGAGCGGGCACGGCAGGCTTTTGAAAATTTCTTCGCCCTGCCGGAAACCGTCAAGCAGCAATACCATGTGCCCGGCGGTGGCGGTGCGCGGGGCTATACCGGCTTTGGCGTGGAAAAGGCCAAGGATGCCGTGCATGTGGACCTGAAGGAATTCTGGCATGTGGGCCGGGAACTGCCACAAAACCACCCCGCACGTGCGGTGATGCCGGAAAATATCTGGCCAAAGGAAGTGACCGATTTCCGGGAAGCCACCCAGGCGCTCTATCAGGCCCTGGACCAACTGGGCATGCGCGTGCTGCGGGCCATGGCCCTGTACCTGGGCCAGCCGGAAGACTTTTTCGAAACCGCCTGCGACCATGGCAACAGCATTCTGCGTGGCATTCACTACCCGCCGGTGGCCGATCCGGATACCCCCTCGGTGCGGGCCGCCGAACACGAGGATATCAACCTCATCACCCTGCTGGTGGGCTCGCACCAGCCGGGGCTGGAAATTCTCAGCAAGAAGGGCGAATGGGTACCGGTGACCACCATCGAAGGGGTGATTGTCTGCAACATCGGTGACATGATGCAGCGGCTGACCAATCATGTCCTGCCCTCCACCAC
>JALWTZ010000163.1 GCA_026993285.1 Lysobacterales bacterium
CAGGCGGCCGACTGCACGCACTGGCCCTGCCCCATGACACATTCGGTCAATGCCAGCGGCCCTTCCATGGCGGTGATGACCTGCGCGATGGAAACCTGCTCCGGCGCATGGGCGAGGCGATAGCCGCCATGGGCACCACGGGTGGAACTGACCAGCTCGGCTCGAACCAGCTGCTTGAGAATCTTGCTCACCGTGGGCAATTCCAGCTGCACGGCCTCGGCCAGCTGCTTGGCGCTGAACTGCTCGTCCACGGACAAGGCACCCAGCACCCGTACGGCGTATTCCGTCATTCTTCCCAGTCGAAACATGCTTCAGCACCCTCTAATGTGTACGACAATGGTACACATTAAAAATCCGATTGCAAGCCAAGTGCTTGATTTTTCTTATAAATCTAAATGCGAATCATTTGCATTTGCATTTGGGTTTGCGTTTTATTAGAATGCGCTCATCCAATGAATGAAACCTGCCTGGAGAACATCACGATGAAAAAGACCCTTGTTTTCAGTGCCTTGCTGGCCAGTGGCCTGGTACATGCCGATACCGACTCGGCCAAGCTGGATGAGATCTACCGCCTGCTGAAAGCGCAACAGGCCCGCATCGAACAGCTGGAAAAGGAACTGGCGGCCACCCGCAACACCAGCCAGACCGCCCTGAAAAAGGCCGAGGAAGCCGATGAAAAAACCGAGATTCTGGCCGAACAGAGCGAGCAGGTGGTCAGTGGCGGCCGCCACGGGCATGGCGGCAACGCGGCCAATACCCATGTGGGCGGTTATGGCGAGTTGCACGTCAACCTGCTGGACAACCAGAAGCCCGGAGGTGAGGACAAGAACGAAACCGACTTCCACCGCTTCGTGCTCTATCTGGGGCACGACTTCACCGACAAGATCCGCTTCAACTCCGAGCTGGAAGTGGAGCACAGCCTGGCCGGTGACGGCGCGCCCGGTGAGGTTTCCCTGGAACAAGCCTACCTGGAATTCGACCATGCCAACGGCAACGCCAGCCGCGCCGGCGTACTGCTGATGCCGGTGGGCTTCATCAACGAAACCCACGAACCCAACACCTTCTATGGCGTGGAGCGCAACACCATTGCCAACAAGATCATTCCCACCACCTGGGCCGAAGGCGGCTACCAGTACCACTGGCAGGTGAATGAAACCCTCAGCGCGGATTTCCTCCTGACCAGCGGCTTGCAGGTTTCCGCCAGCAAGAACTACACCATCCGCAAGGGGCGCACCAAGGTGGCCGAGGCGGCCTTCAATGACCCGGCCTATACCGCGCGAATCAGCTGGAAACCCCTGCCCGGCATGGAGCTGAACAGCACCTTCCAGTACCAGAGCGATATCACCCAGAGCACCGATGCCAGTGCCAGCGCCGGCGCCGCCACCCTGTTCAGCGTGGCCGGGCAATACCTGCCGGAGACCGGCCCCGGCCTGCGCGCCGTCTACGCCACCTGGAACCTGGACGGCACAGGCCCAGCCAGCGTGGGCGCCGATGAGCAAACCGGTTATTACATCGAGCCCAGCTGGCGCTTGAACCGCAACATCGGTTTCTTTGCCCGCTATGGCTTCTGGGACAACCAGGCCGGCGATGCCAGCGACAGTGAGTACAGCCAGTTTGACCTTGGTGTAAACTACTGGCCCACTGAACGGGTGGTGGTGAAGGTGGACTACCAGAACCAGAGCACACCCGACGGCAAGAACGAATATGACGGCATCAACCTGGGCGTAGGCTATCAATTCTAATGCGAACTTCCCGCTTCGGGGTCTTTGTGGCCCTGATCCTCCTGTCAGTCATTGCCCGGGGCTTCGAGCCCCGGGTTTTTCTGTCGCCGGAGGATTTCATCCGGCAACAACTGGGTGAACAGGCCGAGAGCGCCCGCCTGTGGCTGAAAAAGGATCTGCAACAACAAATACGCGGGATACTCGACCACCCCTACCCCGCCGCCCGGCTGAAATACTGGAAAAGCGGCCCGCGCACCGCCTGGATTCTGGAGGAAATCGGCAAGGAACGGCCCATCACCGTGGGCATCGTGGTCAACGACGGTGCCATTGAGGCCATGGAAGTGCTGGTCTACCGGGAAAGCCGTGGTGGAGAAGTGCGCCACGAGAGCTTTCGCCGGCAATTCGACCAGGCCCGCCTGAATGAGAAACAGCAGCTGGACCGATCCGTGGACAGCATCTCCGGCGCCACGCTCTCCTCGCGCGCCCTGGTCAAGCTGGCGCGGCTGGCGCTGCTGTTGCACGCACAGGTGCAATGATGCGCCGCTGGCTGCTGCGCGTCCATCACCTGCTGGGCAGCTTTGCCGCCCTGCTGCTGCTGTTCTACGCCGTCAGTGGCCTGCTGCTGAACCATCCCGACACCTTCGGCCTGAACCAGCGTTCCTGGGCCACGGAAAGCCTGGTGCGGCACTACGGGCTGGACCTGCCCCCCCTGCACTTCTGGCAGGCCGGCCCACACTGGCTGAACACCCACGAAAACCGGCTGATGCTGGATGGCAAGGCCACGGACACCGCCTGCGGCCAGCTGGGCGGTACCGCCTACTGGCAGGGGCTGATCTGGGCCAACTGTGATGGCATGCTGCTGTTGCTCAACCCGCAGGGCGAAATGCAACAGGGCTTCTACCCCGGTGACGACCTGCCGGATGAAGTCCGCCTGCTGGGCCACCTGCCCGATGGCCGCCCGGCCTGGGACGGCACCGGCGGACAGCGTTATGTACTGCTGCCAAACCAGCGCTGGGAGATCACACAAGCCGATCTGCAACTTGCCGCGGTGCGGGATGATGTGGACCCGGCCCTGCGCCCGGCCCTGCTGAACAGCCTGTTCGGGCGGGAACTCAGCGCCCGCCGCATCCTCGGCGACCTGCATGCCGGCAGCTTCTTCGGCACGGCCAACAAGCTGATGGGCGATGCCGCCGCCCTGGCGCTGATCTACCTGGCCGCCAGCGGGTTCTACCTCTTTCTCAGCCGACGGAGACGCCGCCCATGAAGCGGGAAAACGCCCTGCGCCAATGGCTGGCAGCCCAACTACCCGGTGAAGCGCTGCAACTTAAGCCGGCTTCCGCCGATGCCAGCTTCCGCCGCTATTTCCGCATCCAGACCCGTGAAGGCAGCCGCATCGTCATGGACGCGCCCCCACCACAGGAAGACTGCCGCCCCTTCGTGGAGGTGCAGCAGCGCCTTGAGGCCGCCGGCCTGCATGTGCCGGAAATCTTCGCCATGGACCTGCAACAGGGCTTCATGCTGCTGGAAGACCTGGGCGATGAAAGCTACCTGCAAGCCCTGAACGAACAGAGCATGCCCCGGCTCTATGGTGATGCGCTGGCGGCCCTGCGCCAGTTGCAACTGCATGCCGACAGCAGCGGGCTGCCTGTCTATGACGAAACCCGCCTGCGGGAGGAAATGGCCCTGTTCCGCCACTGGCTGCTGGAAACCCACCTGCAGATGGGCGCGGCGCTGGATGACACCACCTGGGAAACCCTCAACCACCTGCTGGTGGAAAACGCGCTGGAACAACCCCGCTGCCTGGTCCACCGCGACTACCACAGCCGCAACCTGATGCGCCTGCACCCTCCGGCGCTCAACCCCGGCATCATCGACTTTCAGGACGCCGTACACGGGCCGGTGACCTACGACCTGGTTTCCTTGCTGAAAGACTGCTACATCCGCTGGCCCAGGGCAAAGATACTGCAATGGGTGGAACACTATCGCCAGGGGCTGGCCCAGGCCGGTTTCCAAACCGGAGATGCCGATACCTTCCGTCGCTGGTTCGACCTCATGGGCGTGCAGCGCCATCTCAAGGCCGCCGGCATCTTCGCCCGCCTGCTGCACCGTGACGGCAAACCCGGTTATCTGGCGGACATTCCGCGCACCCTGGGCTATATCGAGGAACTGACGGACGAATACCCGGAGCTGGCCGGTCTGCGCCCGCTATTGCGGGACATGCAAAGCCGGCTGGCCAACCTGCCCGCCCTGAACTGATCCCGCTTCAGTGGCCGCCATGGCCATGGCCCTCATGCCCATGAAAGGGCTGGTGGAACACCACATGCAGCAAGGTGCCCGCCGCCAGCGCCTGAAAGGTGCGAAAGGCCAGCGCGTGTTCCATCCAGGCGGCCTGTTCACTCAGGGCATAGCCCGCGCCGGTGGCCAGCAACAGGCCGGCAAACACCACCAGCGTCACCGGCAGGGAAAAGGCACTGCGCACCAGTGCCCACACGGCAATGCCCACCGGCAGCCGGTGCAAGATCACCGCCAGCGGCAACAGGCCGTGGGAAGAAGCGCTCATCTGGCTGCTCAGGCCCACGCCGTCCATAAAACTGTGCAGCACCAGCCCGGCCACGGCCAGCACCAGGGTCAGCATATGGGTGGAATGGGCCAGATGATGCAGGGCCTTTTCCGTCAGCCAGGGCAGAAACAGGCCCAACGCCAGCAGAACAAAACCCGCGTAAAAGCCCTGCCGCCAGAAATCGGGCAGTAAATGCCAGAGCACCAGCAGCACCACGGCAAGAAAAGCCGCCAGATTCAGGCCATGCAGCAGATGCCGGCCAGCAGGCACACGGGCCAGCCACAGTGACAACAGAGGGCCGGCCAGCAAGGCCAGCCAGGCAAGCAGCAAAAGCGGCATGGGCACCTGAATGAAAGCACAAGAGGGCTGTTATCATAGCAGTTTTGTCCACCACGCCCTCAAGCCATGAACCCTGAAAAAACCGATGCCACGCTGCGCATTACCGGCGATGTGCTGCGTTTTCGGCACAACCCCTTCGAACGGGAAAATGCCCTGGAACTGCTGCGTGACCACAGCCTGGTCATCGGAAAAGGCCGCCTGCTGGCCATCGCGCCGGCCGTCGAGGCCCGCCACCGCTGGCCGGACTGCCCGGAACAGGACTACAGCGGCCACTGGCTGTTGCCCGGCCTGATTGACGCCCACGGCCATTATCCCCAACTGGCCATCACCGCCAGCTGGGGCGCTGCCCTGCTGCCCTGGCTGGAGCAGTACACTTTCCCCGAGGAAAGCCGCTTCGATCAGGGCGAATACGCCCGCGACATGGCTGCCCGCTACCAGCGCCTCTGCCTGCAAAACGGCATCACCACGCCGGTGGTGTTCTGTACCAGCCACCCCCTTTCGGTACAAGCCTGGTTCGAACAGGCCGAAGCACGCAACATGCGCAGCATCGCCGGGCAGGTGCTGATGGACCGCAACGCGCCGGACACGCTGCTGCGCGAGCACGAAACCGCCCTGGAAGAAGTACAGGCACAGATTCAACAATGGCACGGCCGGGGCCGGCAGCAGGTGGCCATCACCCCGCGCTTTGCCGCCACCAGCAGCCGGGAACAACTGCGCGATGCCGGCTGGCTGATGGCCCACACGGACTGCCTGATGCAGACCCACCTGTCGGAAAACCCGGATGAAATCCGCTGGATGCTGTCCCTGTTTCCCGAGTGCCGGGATTATCTGGAAATCTACGAAAGCCATGGCCTGCTGGGCCCGCGCAGCCTGTTTGCCCACGGCATCCACCTTTCCGACAGCGAGGTGGCGCGCCTGCGGGCCAGTGGCGCGGCCATTGCCCACTGCCCCAGCTCCAACCTGTTTCTTGGCAGTGGCCTGTTTGCCGCCCGGCACATGGCGGACGCGGGCATCCCGCTGGCCCTGGGCGCCGATGTGGGCGCCGGCCCCAGCCTCAACCTGTTCGCCGTCATGGCCCGGGCCTATGAAGTCAGCCGCCTGCAGTCCGCCCCGCTGAACGCCGCCCAGCTGCTCTGGCTGGCCACCGAGGGCGCGGCACAAACCCTGAAGCTGGAAGCACACATCGGCCGCCTGCAAGCCGGCCTGGAAGCCGACATCATCGCCCTCAACCCACAGGCCACGGAAAACCTGGCCCTGCGCTACCACCGCGCCGAAAGCGAGGAAGAAGCCCTGTTTGCCCTGCTCTGCCTGGGCGACGACCGCATGGTGGCCGCCACCTGGCTGGCCGGAGAACAACAGCAGTCACAGCGCTGACCCTGCAACTGCTGTTCAAAAAAAGCCGGCACAAGGCCGGCCGGGTTACCACATTCGGGTTCGTATCAGGGTGTGCAGCGGGCCTGGCGCCCACCAGCCTGCACGCTGCACAGGCACAGGGCCATGGCCGCGGCTTCATCCTGGCCTTGCTTGAGCAGGTTGACCCGTTCGCCCAGCTTCTCGCTGGTCTCCGGTTCGTAATAGGCGTTGAGCACATATTGCCGTACCCGCTCGTAATCCACTGGCGCGCCCTTGGCAAAGGCAAAGTGGTAGCTGGCCTGACCCAGCCCTTCATCCAGGGTGTATTCGATGCTGGCACCAGTTTCCACTTCCCGTTTCAGGGTGTAGTCCGTGGCCGTGGAACAGGCCGAGCCATCATTGCACTGCACCGAGCAGGCGGCCTTGACCTGCGCATGCAGGGGAAAACTCGACAGCAAACCAGCCAGCAAACCGGTTGCCAGCAATATCGGGGTCTTGTTCATCCTTCATCTCCTTCTGTGCATTCAAGATCCAGACTGTGCCGGATTCATGCCGGCGCGTTGCCATCCTAGCAAAAAAAAACACAAATACGCGTGAGGAGACCTTGTTTCATGCAAAAAGCCGGCGCAAGGCCGGCTTTGTTTTCCAGTACCTGACGCGGTTCAGGAAAGCAGATGGGCGATGGCGTCCCGCTCTTCCTTCAGTTCCTGCCAGCTGGCGTCCATGCGTTCGCGGGCAAAGTCGGAAATTTCCAGCCCGGTGACGATCTGGTAGTCCCCATCCTTGCAGGTACAGGGGTAGGAGTAAATCACCCCCGGGTCGATGCCGTAATCGCCGGTGCTGGGTACGGCCATGGAAACCCACTCACCCTCCGCCGTGCCCAGCGCCCAGCTGCGCATGTGACTGATGGCGGCATTGGCCGCGGAAGCGGCGGAAGAAGCACCCCGCGCCTTGATGATGGCCGCGCCGCGCTGCTGCACTTCCGGGATGAAGGTTTCCTTGTACCAGTTTTCATCCACCAGTTCGGTTGCCGGCTTGCCATCCACCGTGGCATGGGCAATGTCGGGAAACTGGGTGGAGGAATGGTTGCCCCAGATGATCATGTGCGCCACCTGGCTGACCTGCGCATTGCAGCGGGACGCCAGCATGGCCATGCCCCGGTTGTGGTCCAGACGGGTCATGGCGGTGAAATTTCTCGGGTCGAGATCCGGTGCATTGCGTTGGGCAATCAGGGCATTGGTGTTGGCCGGGTTGCCCACCACCAGC
>JALWTZ010000164.1 GCA_026993285.1 Lysobacterales bacterium
GCCAGCAGGATGGTCCATGCAGCGTGTGCCTTGCAGGATTCACCCCAGGGCAGGCGCGGGGCAAGTTTCAGGGCAACCCAGGCCGAGAGCAGACCCAGCCCGGAACCGGCCAGCACATCCACGGGCCAGTGCACACCCACCATGAAACGACTGCTTGCCACCAGTGTGGCCATGGCCAGGGCCAGCCAGCGCCAGCCATTGCCCGGCAGAAAGGCCATGGCCAGCCCGCAGGCAGCAAAGGCGGTCAGGCTGTGTCCGGAAGGAAAGGCGCCTTTTTTCAGCGCCGGGCCCAGCAGGCGAAAACTCTCCGGCTCCAGTACCGCGGGCGGGCGTGGCATGGCAAAACCGGCTTTCATCAGGTGCACGCTCAAGCCACCGATGATCAGGGCCAGCATCACCCGCCAGGCCAATGCCGGTGAACGCAGGGAAAAGGGCAGCGCCAGAGCGATGACCACCCGGGAATCACCCAGCAGGGTCAGGTGTGTCCAGAAACCGCCCGGCAGGGATTCCCCCAGCCGGTTGAGTGCAATAAATGCGGCCTGGTAGCCTGTAACGGCCCACACCAGGCCAGCCAGCAGCAACAGGCCCAGGCCGGGGTAGAGCAGCCAGCGGTTCAGGGCGCAATCATCCAGGCTTGGGCCAGGCCGTGGAAAGGCAATCATGGTGTATAGGGTTCCGGTTTGAGCAGCACGATGGCTCCCTGATCATAAACGCTTTTCCAGCGGGTCGGGTGGGTTTTTTCCTGCAAGGATTGCAGTCGGTCCTTGCGGGTGAACACCCACTCTCCGGCCTGGGGCAGACGATGGGGCGTAACGGCCTGCCGGTATACGCTGAAGCTGGGCATATAGATACGCCAGGCCACGACGGGCGCATTCGCAGCCCTGGCAATAAAGGCTGCCTGCCGGACGGGGGCCTGTTGCAGCGTGGCGATTGCCGGGAGCATGATCTGTTGCAGGAACAGCAGGTGCAGACTGCCGGCGCAGACCAGAGCCAGTACCGGCCGCTGTCGCAGGCTGTAAAGCAGACCGGCAGTGAGCAACAGCAGGAGCAGGCCCCAGGGCCATTGCTGATACAACAGCTGTGGAGCAGCGCTGAACAGCCAGGCTTCGTAACTGCCGGCCTTGAGTTGGGCGATCAATGCGGGGCTGGCCAGAGAAATGCCCAGCCACAGCAGTGGAGGTATCAGGGCAATCAGCAGGGCCAGGCGGCGGAATTGCCATTGTTCAGCCGGTGTCTGGCCCAGTGCGGCCAGCAGCGGGTAGAGTAACGGCAGGCCGTAAAGCATGTAATGAGGCAATTGCGTGCCGGAGAGGGAGAAGAGCACGAAGCTTACCGCCAGCCAGCGCAAGGCCAGCCGTACCCAGGCCTGTTCGGCCAGGCTGCGATAACGGGCGACGGCTTCCAGCAGCAGGCCGCTGTAGGGCAGCAGGACCAGCGGCAGCGCCAGCAGGTAATACCACCAGTGGCCACCATGGCCTTCCATGGTGCGGGTAAAACGGCCCAGGTTGTGTTCGAAAAAGAACTTGATCAGCAGGTCTGGCCCATGCTGAAGCCAGACCAGTACATACCAGGGCAGGGCCGTCAGCAGAAAGAGCGCCCAGCCGGAAGGCAGGGTCAGGGCTCGCCAGAGAAGTTGCCATTGCTTTTCCCGCCAGGCATGCCAGAGCGCGGGCAGTGCGGGCAGGGCCAGTGCAGCCGGGCCCTTGGTGAGAAAACCCAGCCCCATCCACAGCCAGACTCTTCTG
>JALWTZ010000165.1 GCA_026993285.1 Lysobacterales bacterium
CCATGGAACGGCTGTTCAGAAGCCTCAAGCACGAATGGATGCCAAAAGTCGGGTATTCCAACGCCCATGAAGCCAGAGCCGACCTGGGACGTTATCTACTGGATTACTACAACCATGCCAGACCCCACCGGTTCAATGCTGGGCTACCACCTGCACAGGCCGAGAAAAAACGTTATTGTGTCTCCAGTTTTTCTTGACCACTACAAACTAGCTACCAGCACAGATTTTGGGCGAGCGTTTTTTCGCAAATCGAGGCGCAGGGGGCAGATTGCGAGGGAGCGTACATCCAGTACGTGACCGAGCAAGATGCCACCTGCAACGAAGAGTTGCGGAAAATAAGCCGCCCAAAATCAGAGGCGGCCCATATAGTCAAGGACAACACCTGAATACACCACCAACCCCACCCAGTGGTTGTTGAGAAAGGCACGGAAGCAGCGTTGTGGTTCCCGCCGGTGGATGAGCCATTGCTGCCAGAGAAACAGCAGGGCGGCCAGGCCCAGGCTGACACGGTAGGGCAGCCCCAGATGGGCCTGACTGCCCACCAGCCACATGGCCCAGAGGAACAACAACTGCAGCAGGCCGATGGCGTGCCGGTCCAGGTCGTCGAAGAGGATGGCGGTGGATTTGACGCCGATTTTCAGGTCGTCTTCCCGATCCACCATGGCGTATTCGGTGTCGTAGGCCACCACCCAGAGGATGTTGGCGGCGAAGAGCAGCCAGGCCAGCGGCGGAATCTCTCCCGTTTGCGCGGCAAAGGCCATGGGAATGCCCAGGCCGAAGGCGGCGCCCAGATAGACCTGCGGCAGGTAGGTATAGCGTTTCATCAGCGGGTAGGTCATGGCCATGAACAGGGCCACGGGTACCAGCAGCAGGGCGGGCCGGTTGAGAAAGAGCAGCAGGCTGGCGGCCAGGGCCAGCAGGGCCAGCAGGGTGAGAAAGGCCTGCTTGCGGCGCAGCACGCCCGCTGCCAGGGGCCGTTCGCAGGTCCGGGCCACGTGGCGGTCGAAACGGGCGTCCAGCATGTCGTTGACCACGCAGCCGGCACTGCGCATCAGCACCACACCCAGCACGAACACCAGCACCAGCAGCCAGCGCGGCTGGCCTTCACCCGCGATCCACAGCCCCCAGAGGGTGGGCCAGAGCAGCAGGTAGATGCCGATGGGCTTGTCCAGCCGCATCAGCTGGATGTAGGGCCACCAGGGTTCAGGCAGGCGGCGCAGCAGCCGGTTCCACATCCGTGGGCTCCATCAAAAAAGCCGCCCGCAGGCGGCTTGTGAATGCAGGGTTTGCAGATTCACTGGGCCTGTGCGGTCATGTATTCCACGATGGCCCGGATCTGTTCTTCTGTCAATTGCATGTTACCCCCCTTGGGCGGCATGGCATTGAAACCATTCATGGCGTGACTGACCAGTGTATCCACACCCTTGGCAATGCGGGGTGCCCAGGCGTCCTTGTTTCCAACCATGGGCGCGCCGGCGGCACCGGTACCATGGCAGGCAAAACAGGTGGTCTGGTAGGTCGAGGCTGGGTCAAAGGCAGCGGCTTCGGCAGCCAGGGCCTCGGCTGCCGGTGCGGCGGCCGCCGGCTCGGCGGCGATCTTGGGTGCTTCACCCACATAGACTTCACCCACCGGCTTGATGCGTTCGGCCACGGTGTCGGCCTTGGGCGCGTCTTCCACCGCGTAGGTATCATAGATGCTGTTGGCCAGGAAGATCAGGAAAATGGTGTAGGCCACCAGCACGCCAATGACCAGCGAGAAGCGGTCCATAAACTGTCGGTCTTGTTCGGTCATATTGCCCCCTTGTTGCAGTGTCTTGTTTTCAACCGCAGACAAGTATAGCCGCTTGCACGAGGATTGCCACCCGTGGGGCCGGCTACAGGCGAACCCGCTGGCTGGAGAAATCCCGGTACCAGCCCCTTTCCCGCGCCATCTGCCGGGCCTGGCGGTGTTGCGGGTCGTCCCGCCAGCGGTCGATGTCGGCCTCGTCCGCCCAGTAGCTGATGGTGATTTCCAGCTCGTTTTCACAGGCCGAATGCATGCCCAGGCAACCGTATTCGCGCATGGCCCGCTGGCGCAAGGCCGGGGAGAGGCGGGCGTATTCGGCATCCACCCGGCCCATGCGGGCGAGAAAGATCACCGCCAGAGCCGCCCCTGCCGGTGGCTCAAGGGCCTTCACAGCCGTTGCAGGCGGGTTTTCTGCTCCGCCAGCCGTTCAAGCGCGCCCTGGTATTCGGCCAGGCGCTGGCGTTCCTGTTCCACCACTTCCGCCGGAGCGCGGGCGGTGAATTTCTCGTTGGACAGCTTGCCTTCGGCCCGTTGCACTTCCTTTTCCAGGCGGGCGATTTCCTTGTCCAGCCGTTGCAGTTCGGCGTCCTTGTCGATGACGCCGGCCAGCGGAATCAGCAGCCGCGTTTCTCCGGCCAGGGCGGTGGCCGCTTCCGGCTCGGTTTCACCGGGCTGCAGCGGGCGCAGGCTTTCCAGCCGTGCCAGGGTGCGGATGAAGGGGGCCAGGATTTCGGCCCGGGCCTGTTCTTCCGGGCTGCCTTCGGCCAGCAGCAGCGGCAGCGGCTTGCCCGGGGCGATGTTCATTTCCGCGCGGATGCGGCGCACGCCGGTGACCACCTGCTGCAGCCAGTGGATGTCGGCCTCGGCTTGGGCATCCCGTGGGTAGTCTTCGGCTTTCGGGTAGGGTGCCAGTTGAATGCTGGGGCCTTGCCGGCCCAGCAGCGGGGCCACCCGCTGCCAGATTTCCTCGGTGATGAAGGGCATGACCGGGTGCAGCAGGCGCAGGGCGCTTTCCAGCACGGTGAGCAGGGTCCAACGGGTGCGGGCACGGGTGTTTTCATCGCCTTCGTTGAGGGCGGGCTTGGACAGCTCCAGATACCAGTCGCAGTATTCGTTCCAGATGAATTCATACAGGCTCTGGGCGGCCAGATCCATGCGGTAGGCGTCGATATGGGCGCGGGTCTGTTCCACGGCGTGGGCCAGCCGGCCCAGTATCCAGCGGTCGGCCACCGGCAGTTGTGCCGGGTTTTCCGGCGCTTCCACGGGCTGGCCCTCGCAGTTCATCAGCACATAGCGGGCCGCGTTCCAGATCTTGTTGCAGAAGTTGCGGTAGCCTTCCACCCGCCCCAGGTCGAAGCGGATGTCACGGCCATTGGTGGCCAGGGCGGTGAAGGTGAAGCGCACCGCGTCGGTGCCGTAGGCGCGAATGCCTTCGGGGAATTCCTTGCGGGTGGCCTTTTCGATGGCCCTGGCCTTTTTCGGCTGCATCATGCCGTGGGTGCGCTTGGCCACCAGCGATTCCAGGTCGATGCCGTCGATGAGGTCGATGGGGTCGAGCACATTGCCCTTGGACTTGGACATTTTCTGCCCGTGGGCGTCGCGCACCAGGCCGGTGATGTAGACCTCGCGGAAGGGCACATCGTCCATGAACTTCAACCCCATCATGATCATGCGCGCCACCCAGAAGAAGATGATATCGAAGCCGGTGACCAGCACGTTGGTAGGGTAGAAGGTGTCAAGTTCCGGGGTGTTTTCCGGCCAGCCCAGGGTGGAAAAGGGCCACAGGGCGGAGCTGAACCAGGTATCCAGCACATCCTCGTCCTGCTGCAGCGGCAGGTCATCGGCCAGCCCGTAGTGGGCGCGGACTTCGGCCTCGCTCTCGCCCACGTAGATGTTGCCGTCGGCATCGTACCAGGCCGGTATGCGGTGGCCCCACCACAGCTGGCGGGAGATGCACCAGTCCTGGATGTCGTTCAACCAGTTGTAGTAGGTCTTGTCCCAGTTCTCCGGCACGAAGCGGATGCGGCCGTCGCGCACGGCGGCGATGGCCGGTTCGGTGATGGCCTTGCGCCCGCCGGGGCGGCCATCGGCCTGCATTTCCCGGGTGAGATCCACATACCACTGGTCGGTGAGATAGGGTTCCACCACCACGCCGGAGCGGTCGCCCCGGGGCACCTGCAGGGTGTGGTCTTCGGTTTTCTCCAGCAGGCCCCGGGCCTCGAGATCGGCGATGATCTTCTCCCGCGCCTCGTAGCGGTCCAGGCCACGGTAGGCTTCCGGGGCCTGGTCGTTGATGCGCGCGTCTTCGGTGAAGATGTTGAGCAGCGGCAGGCCGTGGCGCTGGCCCACTTCGTAGTCGTTGAAGTCATGGGCGGGGGTGATCTTGACACAGCCGGAGCCGAATTCCGGGTCCACATAGTCGTCGGCGATGACCGGAATCCGCCGCCCGGTCAGCGGCAGTTCCACCGTCTTGCCCACCAGGTCGCGGTAGCGTTCGTCGTCCGGGTGCACGGCCACGGCCTGGTCGCCCAACATGGTTTCCGGGCGGGTGGTGGCCACCACCACGAAGCCCTGGCCGTCACTGCGCGGGTAGCGCAGGTGCCAGAGGTGGCCCTTTTCCTCGTGGTTTTCCACTTCCAGATCGGAAAGCGCCGTGTGCAGCACCGGGTCCCAGTTGACCAGGCGCTTGCCCCGGTAGATCAGCCCTTCGCGGTAGAGCTGCACGAACACCTTGCGCACGGCGGCGGAGAGGCCCTCGTCCATGGTGAAGCGCTCGCGGGACCAGTCCACCGACGCGCCCAGGCGGCGCATCTGCCGGGTGATGGTGCCGCCGGACTGGGCCTTCCATTCCCAGACCTTTTCCAGAAAGGCCTCCCGGCCCAGATCATGGCGGGAGATGCCCTCGGCGGCCAGTTGCCGTTCCACCACCATCTGGGTGGCGATGCCGGCATGGTCGGTGCCGGGCTGCCACAGGGTTTCATCCCCCTGCATGCGGTGGTAGCGGGTGAGCAGGTCCATCAGGGTGTGCTGGAAGCCATGGCCCATGTGCAGGCTGCCGGTCACATTGGGCGGCGGCAGCATGATGCAATAGGGCCTCGGGCCGGGGCACGGGCTGAACCAGCCGTTCTGTTCCCAGCGCGCGTACCAGTGTTGTTCGATGGCTTGCGGGTTAAAGCTCTTGTCCATGGTCTTCCTGTGGTTTCAGGGTTTTGCCGGCCTGCAGGCAACGCAGTTGCAGGCGGCTCAATGCGGAATGGAGGATGGCATCCTGATGGGCTTCCAGCGCGTCGCGGATGGCTTCTTCCACCCATTGTTCGGGAATTTCGGTGGGCACCGCCTGCAGGGCCGCCCGGGCCTGTTCGTGGCTGAGCAGGGCCGTGCGCTCGGCCCAGACCAGGCCGCGTTCCCGCGCCTGGTCACCGGGCAGCACCGGGTTCATCAAGATGGGAATGTCGCGAGTGTTCATGCCTGGCCCACTTCGTGATAGTTCAGTTCACAGCCGGCCTGGCGGTAGAGCCGATAACGCTGCCGGGCTGGCTCCACCTCGCCGGGGCGGTTGCGGAATACTTCCGCCAGACGGGGAGAGAGCGAGGCCGGCAGGCAGGCATCGCCAAAGACCTGAATGGTGAAATCGTAGCCTGCCACGGGTTTTTCGCCCAGGTGAATGGGTGCCCGCCCGCTGCGGTCGTGGGCGAGAAAGCTGTCCGGGCGGAAGGTCCACAGGGCGCTGTCGATTTCATCCAGCAGCCCCGCCTGCGCGCAGAGGATCTGAATCCGCAGACCTGTTTTCCAGGCCTTGTGGCTCAGGGCGCAGACATAGCGCACCGGCTGTTCCAGCCAGCGGCCCTGCAGGCCGTGGAAATCCACCCGGGCAGTCACCGCGTTCAGCCGGCCTGGCGGCGCAGGTATTCCACCAGCAGTTTCACCGGCCGGCCGGTGGCATCCCGGTTCTTGCCGGATTTCCACGCCGAACCGGCGATGTCCAAGTGCGCCCAGCGCACGCCCTCGGTGAAGCAGGAGAGGAAACGGCCCGCGGTGATGGAACCGGCCTCGCGCCCGCCCACATTGGCCAGGTCGGCGAAGGGGGAATCCAGCTGGCTCTGGTAGTCGTCCCACAAAGGCAGGCGCCAGGCCCGGTCACCCATGTGGCGGCCGGCATCCAGCAGGCTTTCGGCCAGCTCGTCGTCATGGCTCATCAGGCCGGAGGCATGGTGGCCCAGGGCGATGACACAGGCACCGGTGAGGGTGGCCACATCGATCATGCTGGCCGGGTTCATTTCCTTGCCGTAGGCCAGCGCGTCACAGAGAATCAGGCGGCCTTCGGCATCGGTGTTGAGCACTTCGATGGTCTTGCCGGCGTAGCTTTTCACCACATCACCGGGGCGGTAGCTGTTGCCGTCGGGCATGTTTTCCACCGCCGGCACGATGCTGACCAGATTGATAGGCAGGCCTAGCTCGGCCACGGCCTGGAAGGCGCCGATGACACTGGCCGCGCCGCACATGTCGTATTTCATCTCGTCCATGCCCTGGCCGGGCTTGAGGGAGATGCCGCCGGAATCGAAGGTGATGCCCTTGCCCACCAGCACATGCGGTGCCTGGGCCTTGTCCGCGCCCTGATAGCGCAGCACGATCATGCGTGGCTTGTTGTGGCTGCCACGGGCCACGGCCATCAGCGCGCCCATGCCCATTTCTTCCATGCGCGCATCGTCCAGCACTTCCAGTTCCACCTTGTCGTGCCGGCCGGCAATCTCGCCGGCCACAGCCACCAGATAATCCGGGTTGCAGATGTTGGGCGGCAGGTTGCCCAGCTCGCGCGCACGATTCACGCCGCGGCCAATGGCCTCGGCTTGGGCCAGCAGACCGGCATCGGCTTCGTCATCCACGGCAAAGGCGATGGCATCCAGGCCGGTGACTTCCGGCTGGTCCTTGGTTTCGCGGTAGACATACACGCTTTCCTGGCTGGCAATGCCGGCCTGGAACAGTTTTTCCCCGGCATCCAGGTTCTTCACCGGCAGTTCGGGCAGGGTGTTGACCACCCGCATGGCCGGGCTTTTCAGCAGGCGGGCCGTGGCTTCGCGCACGGCCTTCTGGAAGGCCAGCAGGCCGAATTTCTCCACTTCCCCCAGGCCGATGACCAGCACCCGCTGGGCCCGCACGCCCGGCAGTTTGAACAACTGGCGGATGCGGCCGGCCTTGTGGCCCAGATCACCGCTTTCGATCAACTGGGAAATCATGCCACCGCTGGCCTCGTCCAGACGGGCGGCCGCACCGCTCAAGGGGGTGTCCTTCAGATGGCCGATAATGATGGCGTCGGTGTCCGCCTGGGCGATATCACCGGAAAACAGGAAAGTCTGCATGTTTTACTCCTAACAAAACAGGTACGGGCAA
>JALWTZ010000166.1 GCA_026993285.1 Lysobacterales bacterium
TAGAGATTGAGCTGTTGCTTTTCCGCCTGACGGATGCCGGCCTTCATCTCGGCACCCGGTTCGATGCCGAATTGTTCGGCAATGCGGCGCTGATAGGCGCTGAGGGCCAGGTTGGCGGCAACCAGCCCGGCCTTGCCCTGGCGGATGATGTCGAACAGGTCCATCTGCTTCCAGTCCTCGGGCTTGAGCATGGCTTCGTAGCGGCCCTGGCACAATTCCAGCGCCACGGCATCGTACTGGCCGGAAGCCAGCAGTTGTTCCACGGCCTCGGCACTGGCGCGGGAAACGTGGGCCGTGCCCAGCAGGGTGAAGCGGACGCCATCTCTTTCCACGATTTCATGGGGGTTGTTCTGCAACAGTGCCTGCAGGGTGTCTGCGGCGGGTTCGCTTGGAGAGTTCATCGGCTCGCTGGTAGAAAAAACCGCACATTCTACCAGCCCTGGCCGGGCTGTGGTGAATGTGCCGCTCAGGAGGCGGGCAGCAGGAACATGGTGCCCAGCCCGAGAAAGATGACAAAACCCACCACATCGGTAATGGTCATCAGGATTACACTGCCGGCAATGGCCGGATCTATCCCCAGCCGCTTGAGCCCCAGCGGAACCAGCGCGCCCGCAGTGGCGGCCACCAGCAGGTTCAGACCCAGGCCTCCGGCCACCACCAGTGCCAGGGGAATGTCATGGAACCATACGGCGACCACGGCACCCATGATAATGGACCAGACCAGCCCGTTGAGCAGGCCGACCAGCACTTCCTTGCTGAACAGGGCGGAGATGTTGCCCTTGCCGACGATGCCCGTGGACAGGCCACGAATGACCAGGGTCATGGTCTGGTTGCCGGCATTGCCGCCCATGCTGGCTATGACCGGCATCAGCACCGCCAGGGCGACGATCTGATCCAGCGTGGCTTCAAAACGACGGATAAACCAGGCCACGGTCAGGGCGGAAATGGCATTGACACCCAGCCACACCCAGCGCTTGCGCGCCGAACGGAACGGCGGGGCGAAGGTGTCTTCTTCTTCATCTAGGCCGGCCATGCCCAGCACGGTCTGGTCGGCCTCGTCCCGGATGTAGTCCACCACATCGTCAATGGTGACCCGGCCCACCAGAATGCCGTTTTCATCCACCACCGGGGCGGAGATCAGGTCGTTGTTTTCGAAGTCCTGGGCGATGACATTGGCCGGTGTGTCCAGACGGTAGGCCTGCAGGGAAGTGTCCATGTGGTCGGCCACGAGATCTTCCGGGTCATGGGTGAGCAGATCCCGGATGGAGAGACGGCCGATATAGTGGCCGGAGCGGTCGACCACATAAATATGGTCAAAATGTTCCGGCAGTTCTTCGTGGCGGCGGATATAGCGCAGCACCGCGCCCAGGGTGACATCGCTGCGGATGGTGATGACCAGCGGGTTCATCAAACCACCGGCGGAGTCCTCCGGGTAGGACAGAACCTGGGTCAGTTTTTCCTGATCTTCCTCGTCCAGGCCATCCACTACCTGGCGGATGACATCATCCGGCAGGTCGTCGAGAATGTCGGCCAGGTCGTCCAGATCCAGGTCTTCCGCCGCGGCCACCAGCTCGTGGGAATCCATGTCGCTGATGAGGCCTGCACGTACCTCGTCATTGACTTCCACCAGCACTTCGCCATCATGTTCGGCATCCACCAGCCGCCAGACCTTGAGGCGCTTTTCCGGCGGCAGGGATTCCAGCAACACGGCGATCTCACCGGGCTGCAGGG
>JALWTZ010000167.1 GCA_026993285.1 Lysobacterales bacterium
CCAGCGCCGCTCCCAGGGCCAGCGCACCCACATCGCCCATGAACACCTGAGCCGGATAGGCGTTGAACCAGAGAAAACCCAGCCCGGCACCCACCATGGCTCCACTGATAACCGCCAGTTCTCCGGCACCCGGCACATAGGGAATAAACAGGTACTGGGAAAACACGGCATGGCCGGTCAGATAGGCAAAGATCCCCAGTGCCGCCGCCACCATCACCGTCGGCATGATGGCCAGCCCGTCCAGCCCGTCGGTCAGGTTCACCGCGTTGCTGGAACCCACAATGACGAAATAGCCCAGCACTACAAAACCCATGCCCAGTGGCAGGTAGACATCTTTCAGGAAGGGAATCAGCAATGCATCGAAAGCCGGAACATGCGCATGCTGATACAACCACCAGGCCGCACCGGCACCACCGATGGATTGCAGCAGATACTTCCACCGCGCCGGCAGCCCCCTGGAGTTTCTTCGGCTGATCTTCAGCCAGTCATCCAGCCAGCCAACGATGCCAAACAGCAGGGTTACCGCCAGCACCACCCAGACATAGGTATTGCTCCAGCGTGCCCACAACAGGGTGGAAAAGGTCACTGCCAGCAGAATCAGCACACCACCCATGGTCGGCGTGCCGGCCTTGCTCAGGTGGGATTGCGGGCCATCATCCCGCACCTGCTGCCCCAGCTGTCGGGCAGACAGCTGATGGATTACCAGCGGCCCGAGCCAAAGGGAAAGCGCCAGCGCGGTCAGCGCACTGAGTATGGTACGGAAGGTGAGATACTGCACTACATGGAAAGCGCTCCAGTAGTTGCTCAGTTGCTCCGCCAGCCAGATCAGCATGCCCCACCCTCCAGCAAATCCCGCACCACCGACTCCATGCCCGTGGAACGGGAACCCTTGACCAGCACCACATCATCCGGTCCCAGCGCGGACAACAGGGCCGCCACCAGGGTATCCTTGTCTGCGAATCCGTCGCCTGGACCTTCGCCAAAACCGGTTCGCAAGGCGACCGCATGCTCACCCACCGCCCACAGGGCATCCACCCCATGGCGTTGGGCATATTGCCCGAGGCGTTCGTGCAGGCTGCGGCTTTCCGGCCCCAGTTCGGCCATGTCTCCCAGCACCAGTACCCGCTTGCCCCTGGCAGGCTGTTCCATCAGCACATTCGTGGCTCCCATGCAGGAGGCCGGGTTGGCATTGTAGCTGTCGTCAATTACCCGCAAGCCATCCTGCCGTTGATGCAACTGGAGACGGCCGGGTTCCGGCATGACGGTTGCCAACCTGGGCAGAATTGCCGGCAGATCCAGCTGCAGGCCCACACAGGCAGCCACGGCTGCCGCGGCATTGAGCTGGTTGTGTTGCCCCAGCAGCTGGAAAGCGCCCACATATTCCCGGCCCAGCACCGACAGACGAATCTCGCCCGCCTTTTCCGCGGGCAGTACCTGTACTTCCGCAGTGGCCACACTGCCAAAATGCACGACGCGTCTGCTACCCGCGCGCTCCCGCCACTGCGAACAGGCCGGATCATCCGCATTCAGCACAGCCACCCCGTCCGCTGGCAGGACATCCAGCATCTCTCCCTTGGTTTCGACCACCGCCTGCAATGAACCCATGCCCTGCAGGTGCGCGGCAGTGGCATTGGTAATCACCGCCACTTCCGGCAATGCGACTTCTGCCAGTTCCCGAATGTCTCCCGGCTTGCCCGCGCCCATTTCCAGCACGGCCCACTGATGCGA